>JAITDF010000408.1 GCA_031282705.1 Opitutaceae bacterium
CCCCCGCCCCCGCCGCCGCCCGCGCTCCCCCAAGTCCTCAACCTCCTCGGCATCCCGAAAATTTACGACAACATCGCCACCTTCTTCAAACTCGACCTCGCGAAACTCAGCATCCCTGACATCCAGGCCAGAATCAGCCTCCCGCTCCAGCCCCTCGCCGCCGTCGCCGGGACCCTCGACGCCGCCCTCACCCCCGGGCAAGCCGCCAACGCCCAAACCTGGGCCGCCGCCCCGCAATTCTTCCCCGCGCTCCGCCTCATGGAAACCATCGACATGGGCCGCCTCGACTTCGCGCCCCTCAAGGACCTCCCCCCCCTCGACAACATCGCCGCGATGACCGCCTTCATGCAACTCGGCGAAGCCGCCAACTCCGCCCCCAAAGGCGCCGCCCCAAAAAGCGCCGCCCAAAAAGACGCCGCTTCAAAAAGCGCCGCCAAATGCCCCCAATGCCCGCTGCGTTGAAAAACCGGGGGAGGCGGCGAAAAAAAGGGTTCAGGGTGGTGTGAAAAATGCCCGAAGGCGGCAGGGCGGCCCCGCCGTGTGCCCCGAAAAAATACGCCTCATGGCATGGCGGCGCCATTTTGTCCCTTGCGCCGGTTCGCATGGTTTTTCCACTCACTGATGTTACACAGTCGGCAGATTTTGGTAGGGCGGTCTCGCCGAGACCGCCGTCGTTTGCCTCGTGGTGCTCGCGGCGGTCTCGGCAAGACCGCCCTGCCAAAAGCCTGCCAAAACTGGCCGCCGCGTAACATCAGCTACTCACCACCCGCCAAAATCGCGGCAAACCCAGGCGGATTTGCCAGGGCGCCGGCAAAAAACCGTCTCAAAATTCCGCGCTGCCCGGCGTCCGGGGGAAGGGAATGACGTCGCGGATGTTGCCGACGCCGGTGACGAACATCAACATGCGCTCGAAACCGAGGCCGAAACCGCTGTGCGGCACCGTGCCGTGGCGGCGCAGATCGGCATACCACCAGTAATCTTTTTCGTCGAGGCCGTGCGCGCGCATGGCCTCAAGCAGCACGTCGAGCCGCTCCTCGCGCTGGCTGCCGCCGATGATTTCGCCGATGCCGGGCACGAGCAGGTCCATCGCCCGGACGGTTTTGCCGTCGTCGTTCACCCTCATGTAAAACGGCTTCAGCGCGCGCGGATAATCGTAAACCGTGACCGGGCATTTGAAGTGCTCCTCGGCCAGAAAACGTTCGTGCTCGGACTGGAGGTTGTCGCCCCACGCGACGGGACGCTCCCAGCGGCGGCCGGATTTTTCCAGAATCTCGACGGCCTCCGTGTAGCTGCAACGCTGGAAGGGGCGCCCGAGCACGAAATCGAGCCGGGCGGCGAGCTGCTTGTCCACGAACTTCGAGAAGAACTCCAGCTCCTCCGCGCAATGCTCGCGGGCGTCGCGCACGAGATGCTTCACGAACGCCTCGGCCAGGTCCATGTTGCCGAAAAGGTCGAGAAACGCCGCCTCCGGCTCGATCATCCAGAACTCGGCGGCGTGGCGCGAGGTGTTGGAGTTTTCGGCCCGGAAGGTCGGCCCGAAGGTGTAGATGCTGGACAACGCGCAGGCAAACGCCTCGCCCTCAAGCTGGCCGGACACGGTGAGAAAACTCTGCCGCCCGAAGAAATCCCGAGCGAAATCGACCGCGCCCGCCGCGTCGCGCGGCGGGTTGGCGGCGTCGAGCGTGGACACGCGGAACATCTCGCCCGCGCCCTCGCAATCGCTCGCCGTGATGATGGGCGTGTGCACATAATAAAAACCGCGCTCCTGGAAAAACCGGTGGACGGCGCAGGCCAGCCGGCTGCGCACACGGAAGACCGCGCCGAAAAGATTGGAGCGCGGGCGCAGGTGCGCGATTCCGCGGAGAAATTCGGGCGAGTGGCCTTTTTTCTGGAGCGGATACGCCGCGCCGGCGTCGCCGACGATGGCGAAGCGCTCCGCCACGACCTCCCATTTCTGCCCCGCGCCCTGCGAGGCCACGAGCCGCCCGCGCACTTCGACCGCCGCGCCGGTGGTCGCTCGGTGCATGAGCGCGGCGTAGCCGGGCAGCGTGTCGTGCACGATGATTTGCATGCCCTTCAGGCAGGAGCCGTCGTTGAGCTCGATGAAGGAAAACGCCTTCGCGTCGCGTCGCGTGCGCACCCAGCCCTGGAGCAGGATGGCGTCGCGAGGTTCGGCGGAGGCGCGGGCGTCTTTGACGAGAGTGCGTTGCATGGCGGAAGAGCGGAGGAAAAGACCAAATCCCAAAATCCCAAATCCCAAAAAAATCTCAAATCCCGAAATGCCCAAATTTCAAAGAATCCGGCGTCAGTCGTTCATCGTCCGTCGCCTCCCGCCTCCGCCGCCACCAGCGCCACCCCGTCGCCACCCTTGGCGCCATCCCCGCCACCACCTCACCCCGCCCCCAACCCCGCCGCCGCCGCTGAATGCTTTGGAGTTTGGAATTTCGGAACTGATGTTACGAAACTTGAAATTTTTTTTTGGATTTTGGATTTGGGATTTTAAAATTTGGGATTTCCCAAAAATTATATGACGCAAGTCGCGCATATTTTTTGTCGATTTCGCGCGCCGGATCCCTCACATTGGCGCACTCCTGATTCCCGCCATGCCCTCCAACAAAACCACCACCACCACCGGCGCCACCACTTACTGCGCGGCCATCGACCTCGGCGCCACCAGCGGACGCGTCATCCTCGGCGCATGGTCGAAAAACCGCCTCAAACTCGACGCCGTCCACCGCTTCCCCAACACCTTCCGCACCCTCGGCCGCAACGACTACTGGGAAATCGGCGCCCTCTGGCACGAAATCCAGACCGGCCTCCGCAAAGCCGCCGCCGCCCTCCCCCGCGGCGCCCGGCTCGCCTCCGTGGGCGTGGACACCTGGGGCGTCGATTACGCGCTCGTCAACGACACCGGCCGCCTCGTCTTCCCCGTCCACGCCTATCGCGACAACCGCACCCAGCCCGGCCTCAAAACCCTCGCCGGCACCCGCGCCGCCCTCGAACGCATCTACGCCGCCACCGGCATCCCCAACGTTTTCTACAACAGCTCCCTCCAGCTCGCCGAGACCATCGCCGCCTGCCCCGCCATCACCGACCTCGCCACCCGCTGCCTCTTCCTCCCCGACTATTTCAACTACCTGCTCTCCGGCCGCATGGCCAACGAACTCACCATCGCCAGCACCACGCAACTCCTCGACGTGCACTCCTGCGACTGGTCGCGCGCCGCCCTCGATTACTTCCGCGTCCCCGCGCAATGGCTCGACAAACCCGTCCTCGCCGGCACCAAACTCGGCGCCCTGCGCGGCATCCCCGAACTCAAGGGCGCCCGCGTCATCGCCGTCCCCGGACACGACACCGCCTGCGCCTACGACGCCATGCCCGCCTCGCCCGACGGCACCGACCTCTTCCTCAGCTCCGGCACCTGGTCGCTCGTCGGCTTTGAAAGCGACACCCCCGTCCTCGGCCCCGACGCCCTTGCCGCCCGCGTCGCCAACGAACGCATCGGCGACGGCCGCTACCGCCCGCTCACCAACGTCATCGGCATGTGGCTGCTTGAGCGCACCATGCTCGACCTCGGCCCCGACGCCCGCCCGAAAACCCCCGCCGCCTGGGACAAACTCATCGCCGCCGCCGCCAGCCTCCCGCCCTCCCCGCACCTCATCGACACCGCCGACCCCGCCCTCGCCAACCCGCCCTCGATGAAAGCCGTCATCGACGCGCAAATCCGCCGCAAAAAAGGCGCGCCCCCGAAAAACGTGACCGGCTACATGCGCCTCATCTGCGACTCCCTCGGTCGCGGCCACGCCGACGCCATGCGCGCCTTCGAGCGCATGACCGGGCGCAAATTCAAACGCATCCTCATTGTCGGCGGCGGCTCGCGCAGCCCGCTCCTCTGCCAGACCACGGCCGACGCCGCCGGCATCCCCGTCGTCTCCTTCAATCTCGAAGGCACCGCGGTCGGCAACATCGCGAACCAGCTCATCGCGCTGAAAGCGGTGAAGGATCTTCCCGCCTTCCGCCATCACCTCGCCGCGAATCTGGAAAAAAAGATATACAACCCGGAAAAATGACCCGGACCCATCCAAAAAAACCCTCATGACGCCGGCCCGCGGAAGACCGCGCCGTGTTTCCCGACATTGCAACATATTCTTAATAAACGAATAACGAAAAACAAATTATCCCCTGAATTTTTCCGAAGAAAAATGCAACATTTTTGGGTCAACTGCGTCTTACTCTTCGTAACCATTTATATTTTCTCCCGCATAGCGGGAGATTTGGGGTAACAAAGAAAGCAATGGGTGGTCCGCTTAGGGGTAGGCGGGCCACCCTCCTTTTTTAGGGATTGCGCAACAGTCATTGACAGGAATGCGCCATCCATCCCGCAGACTTCCAAGTCTGCCCCGAAGCGTCCCCCCTGTCTGCGGGCCTTCCGCCCGGAAACAGGTCTGGTTCCGGGCGGAGCGGGAAGCCTGACAACCTGCGCTACATGGCGCTGCCGCGCCGGCGGTCTGCCGCGGTGCCGGCGTCTGACGTACCGCAGACTTCCAAGTCTGCTTCAACGCTCACGATGGGTCGCGGGCTTGTTTTCGGGTCTGGCTTTTCACGGGCCTTCGGCCCGAAGCAGGTTTGGTTCCGGGCGAAGCGACAGTCTGACAACCTGCGGCACGGGGGGGCGGGCGTCCCGCCGCCTGCCTCCGGTTTCCGCGCAGCATCAAAATGGATGCGATTGCCGGCAGCCTTGCTTGCAAAATCAAGACGACTGCTTGCTTTCATGCTTTTTTTCGCATGAGACTTTCATTAACCTTTTTGGAGTCATGAAAAAATCGCCCGGATTATTCATTGTGTTGCCGGTTTTCATCATCGCCGCGGCGGCGGTGTTCTGGTTTGCCGTCCGACGTGAAGCACCGTCGGCCACTGGCGGCACCGCCGGGGCGCCCGCAGGCATCCCGACCGCCGCCGCCGCCCAAGCCGCGCCCGATGCCCTCGCCGCCGGCACCGGCGCCTCCGCCGGCACCGCCACCGCTTCCGCCGCCGCCACGCCATCCGCTTCCGGCGCCACTGGCGGCATTGATGCCGCCGCCGCCACTGCCGGCGGCACCGCCGTCGCCACACCCGCCGCCGCGCAACGTCTCGCCGACACCAACCCCGGTTTCGCCGACGCCCTCGCGCAGGCGCGCAAAGGCGATCTGTTTGCACTCGTCCTCCCCGGCGGGCGGCGCGTGTCCGGCACCGTCAACGTCGCCACGCTCCGCCCCGACGGCACCCGCTACGTCGGCGGCAAACTCGACGGCTGGCGGCGCGCCACGTTTTTCTTCTCCCTCAACGCCGGCCGGACGCCCGGCGGCCACGTGCTCGTCTTTGACGACGAGCGCGCCTTCGTCATCGCCGCCGCCGCGCCCGCCGGTGCCGCCGCCGCGCCAGACGCCGCCGCGTCCGCCGTCGCCGCCGCGCCAGCCGCCGCCGATCTCGTCTGGCAGGAAAAACATCTCGGCGAAGTCATCTGCCACCCCTACCCCGCCGCGCCGGATGACCACCACCACTCCGCCGCCACCACCGCCGTTTCCACTTCCGGCGCGCCCGGCGCACCAGCCGCCGCCGCCGCCACCGCCGGCACTCCTGCCGCCGCTTCTGTCACTTCCGCCGCCTCATCCGCCTCATCCGCCGCCGCGCCTGCCGCCATTCCCGCGTCCGCCGGGTCCGCCGCGCCGCGCGTGGCGCGGTCCGACCCTGTGCCCGCTTATGAAAGCCGCCCCGGCGCCTCCGTCGTCGTCCTGCTCGATTTCGACGGCGCCATCGTCGAGGACTCCGAGTGGAATGCGGATAACGGCGGCGCCCCCATCGTGGCCGCGCCCTCCAACCTCCCGGATGACAAAATCCGCATTGTCTGGCGGCGCGTCAGCGAAGACTACGCGCCCTTCAACATCAACATCACCACCGACCCCGCCGCCTACGCGCGCGCCGCCGTCAACCGCCGCATCCGCTGCATCATCACCCCCACATGGCAGTGGCATGCCTATGTCGGCGGCGTGGCTTTTGTGGGCGTGATGGGCGATGACAGCGAGATGTGTCCCTGCTGGGTGTTCAATGACGGCTACGACGGCATCGCCGAGGCCGCCTCGCACGAGATCGGGCACACCTTCAGCCTGGTGCACGACGGGCGCTCTTCTCCAATCAAGGAATACTACGAGGGACACGGCACCGCTCCTATGCGCTGGGGCCCCATCATGGGCACGGCCTACGGCAAGGACATCGCCCAATGGAGCAAAAACGAATATGACTATGGTGTGAATATGGCCGGCCTCAAGGATCCCACCGTCATTTCCGGCACCCAGGACGACATCCACCTGATCGCCAGCCAGATTTCCGCCACCATCCCCGGCTACGCAAACGACGGCATCGGCGACACCGCCGACACCGCCGCCCCGATCGCCATCTCCGGCACCGACTTTGTCCCGCAGACCGGCATCATCACCTCCTCCGACGACGTGAATTACCACCGCCTCGTCCTCCCCGCGCCCCGCA
>JAITDF010000412.1 GCA_031282705.1 Opitutaceae bacterium
GCCCCGCCCCCGCCGACGACACCGCCCCCGAAATCGTCCACCTCGACCCCTACACCGTCCAAAGCACCCGCGACATCACCGCCGCCGCCATCGCCATCCACGAACAACGCTACGCCCCCGGCATCAAATCCGTCATGTCCACCGACGCCTTCGGCGACATCGCCGACGGCAACGTCGCCGACTTCGTCAAATTCCTCCCCGGCGTCACCGTTGACGGCGACACCCTCTCCATCGGCGGCATCCCCTCCCACGCCGTCCCCATCACGATGGACGGCTTCGCCATCGCCAGCGCCGCCGACCAGCTCGAATCCCGCGAAGTCTCCCTCACCCAAGTCTCCATCAGCAACATGTCCCGCCTCGAAGTCACCCGCTCCCAGACCCCCGACACCCCCGCCGACGCCATCGGCGGCGCCATCAACCTCGTCCCCCGCTCCGCCGCCGACCACCGCCGCCCCCACTGGAACCTCCGCCTCCACGCCTCCTTCCGCGACAAAGCCCTCGAACTCCAAAACAACGCCTACGACTTCCGCCCCAACGCCACCCTCAACGCCATCCTCCCCCTCACCCCAAAATTCGGCCTCTCCCTCAACCTCTCCACCCACGAAACCGACGGCGGCACCCGCGGCCTCCGCACCGACTGGGTCCCCCACTACAAAAGCGTTGACCGCACCGCCGCCCGCCCCCTCGGCTACAAATACCCCGCCCCCAACAACGGCATCGACTCCTGGCTCCACCCCTACCCCATCCTCCTCGAATACCACAACCAGCCCAAAAAATCCACCCGCCGCTCCCTCGGCCTCACCGCCGACCTCCGCCTCACCCCCCGCGACGAAATCTCCCTCGGCCTCCAATACTCCACCCAAAAAACCACCCCCTCCGGCAACGACCGCCTCACCCTCAACCTCGTCACCCTCGAAGGCGACTCCACCCTCGCCACCCCCGACTCCGTCCAAAGCGCCCCCGGCAAAGCCACCGTCACCCTCACCCACGACTACGCCGTCACCGACGGCGCCACCCTCATGCCCACCCTCCGCTGGCAGCACAAAGGCCCCCTCTGGCACCTCACCCTCGCCGCCGCCTGGTCCCGCTCCACCAGCCGCACCCGCGACACCGGCCCCGGCGCCTTCCAGTCCGCCTCCTCCCGCATCTCCAACGCCACCATCCGCCTCGAAGACTACGGCTATTACGGCCCCGCCAAAATCACCGTCACCAAAGACGGCCAGCCCCTCGACCCCTTCGACCTCGCCAGCTACTCCCTCATGCAAACCGCCTCCAACCACCGCAAAAGCCAGGACGAAAAACGCACCCTCAAAGCCTCCGCCCGCCGCACCCTCAAACTCCCCGGCCAGCCCCTCGCCCTCAAACTCGGCCTCGACCACGCCTCCACCACCCGCACCCACTCCCGCGCCTACACCCACTACAACTACCGCGGCCCCGACGGCAAAGCCCTCACCGCCGACGACAACGCCCTCCAATGGGCCGACTACTCCTACCTCCGCCGCGGCCCCGACTACGCCCCCGCCCCCCGCGCCGGCATAAACCCCGACGCCCTCCGGGCCACCTTTCAAGAAAACCCCTCCTACTTCGAATACACCGAACAAGCCCGGGCCGCCGACCACCGCACCCACGTCGCCGCCACCAAACGCGTCACCGAAACCATCACCGCCCCCTACCTCCGCCTCGACCTCCCCCGCCTCCTCGGCACCCGCCTCCACCTCACCGGCGGCTGGCGCTACGAACACGCCCAAACCTCCGGCACCGGCCCCCTCGTGGACCCCACCCTCAACTACCAGCGCGACCCCGCCGGCAACGTCATCACCGGCTCCGACGGCAAACCCGCCCTCATCCACCCCTACCGCAGCCTCGAATGGGCCCGCGCCACCAACATCCTCCTCGGCGCCCGCGCCACCCGCGCCTACGCCGGCTGGTTCCCCTCCCTCAACCTCAAATACGACCTCACCCCAAACCTCGTCGCCCGCCTCTCCTACTCCCGCTCCATCGCCCGCCCCAACTACAACTACATCCTCCCCGGCGTGGACGTCCCCGACCCCGACGCCGACCCCGCCAACCACACCATCACCATGCGCAACCCCGACCTCCGCCCCTGGACGGCCGACTGCTACGGCGCCACCCTCGAATACTACTTCCGCGCCCCCTCCGAAGGCGTCCTCTCCGCCCGCGTCCTCCTCCGCGACATCGACAACTTCTGGCGCTCCCTCACCGGCCCCGTCACCGACGAATTCTTCGACGCCACCGGCCTCGACCCCGAACTCTACGCCGACTACAACGTCAAAACCACCTACAACCTCTCCAGCCCCGTCCGCATCATCAGCTACGAATTTGAATACAGCCAGAAACTCGGCTTCCTCCCCCGCTGGGCCCGCGGCCTGAGCCTCTTCGCCAACGCCACCATCCGCCAGGCCATCGGCAACTCCGCCGGCAACATCACCGGCTACATGCGCACCTCCATAAACTACGGCCTCGCCCTCAACCGCCCCCGCCTCACCCTCCGCGCAAACGCAAACATGCGCGGCCGCGAAAGCCGCGGCGAAGAACACACCGGCCGCTTCGTCGAACCCGGCACCTACGAATACTACCACGCCGCCGCCAACATCGACGCCAGCCTCGAATACCGCTTCACCCGCCGCGTCGCCCTCCAATGCACGGTCAAAAACCTCCTCAACCAACTCCGCGCCACCGAACGCCACGGCCCCTCCACCCCCGCCTACGCCCGCCTCCGCACCCTCGCCGACTCCCGCCCCCAGTTCACCCTCGGCCTGAAAACCACCTTCTGACCCGCCGCCGCCCGCCCCGCCGCAGATTGGCAGACTCTCGTTTCGCCCGAAACCAAACCTGCCTGACTGATGTCACGCGGAAGCGTTTGGGGCTTGGCCTCCGTGCCGCGGGGGTTCGGAAAATGGGAGGTATGGGAGATATGGGAGTTATGGGAGGCATGGCGTTCTTCAGGGTGCCATGACTCCCATTTCTCCCATTTTCGCGAAACCCCGCGGCACGGCGCCGCCCGCGCCCCGCGGCGCTTCAGAGTTGCACGAATTTCGCGGATTTCACGAGCGGGTTGCCTTTGATTTCGTCGCGGGCGGCGGGGCTTGGCTCGGTGTCAACGCGCACCAGCATGTAGGCGGTGCCGCCGGGCGTGAGGCGGGAGAGCGACATGTCGGCGATGTTGACCTTGTCTTTCGCAAGCAGCGTGCCGATGGCGCCGACCATGCCGGGCAGGTCTTCGTTTTCGATCACGAGCAGTTTGCCGACGGCGGCGATTTCGACTTCGCGTCCGTTGATGCCGACGATGCGCGGCTGGTTGCCTTTGCCGATGAGCGTGCCTTGCGCGGAATAGGTTTTCCCGTCGGCCGCCACGGCCTCGACCGCCATGAGTTCGCTGTAGCCGCTGTCGGTGTTGGATTTCGTGACGTCCGCCTGGATGCCGAGGCGTTTGAGGAGCACGGGGGCGTTGACGAAGTTGACTTCCTCGCCGCTGATGCCGCGGAGGAAGCCGCGTTGCACGGCGCGGGTGATGGAGTTGGCGTCGAGCTCGATGATTTTGCCCCAGTAGGTGATGCGCAGCGAGGCGATTTGCTTCGGGGCTGTCTGCTGGACGAGGGTGCCGAGTTTGGCGCCGAGGTCGAGGTAGGGGCCGAGGGTCGCGAGCGCGGCGGCGTCGATGGAGGGCATGTTCACGGCGTTGCGGATGACGCCGCCGCGCAGCACGTCGGCGATTTGCGCGGCGATTTCGATGCCGACGGATTCCTGCGCCTCTTTCGTGGAGGCGCCGAGGTGCGGCGTGAGGACGACGTTGGGGAGGCGGCGCAGTTCGCTGTCCGGGGCGGGCGGCTCGTCCTCAAACACGTCGAGGCCGGCGGCGGCGACTTTGCCGGACTTGAGCGCGGCGAGGAGGGCCGTTTCCTTGATGATGCCGCCGCGGGCGCAGTTGAAGATGCGCAGGCCTTTTTTGCATTTCTCGAACGCGGCCTCGTCGATCATGTATTTCGTGTCGTCGGTGAGGGGCATGTGCACGGTGATGTAGTCGGCCTGGGCGAGGATTTCGTCGAGCGTGGCGATTTCCACTTGCATGGCCTTGGCGCGGCTGGGGGCGAGGTAGGGGTCGTGGGCGAGCACGCGCATGCCGAAGGCGGCGGCGCGCTTGGCGACTTCGCCGCCGATGCGGCCGAGGCCGACGATGCCGAGGGTTTTTTGGAAGAGCTCGACGCCGCCGAAGGATTTGCGGTCCCACCTGCCTTCGCGCATGGAGGCGGCGGCCTGGGCGACGGGGCGCGAGCCGCAGAGGATGTGCGTGAAGGTGAGCTCGGCGGTGGCGATGGTGTTGCCGGAGGGGGTGTTCATCACGACGACGCCGTGCTCGGTGGCGGCCTCGACATCGACGTTGTCCACGCCGACGCCGGCGCGGCCGACGACTTTGAGGAGCGGCGCGGCGGCGAACACTTCGCGCGTGATCTTCGTTTCCGAGCGCACGGCGATGGCGTGCGCGTCCTTGACCAGTTCAAGCACTTTCTCCGGGGAGGAGCCGTAGGCTTCGATGACTTCAAAACCCGGCTGTTTGCGCAGGTATTCGACTCCTTTGGGCGATATCTTGTCGGCGACTAGGATTTTCATGGGAAAAAGTGAAAATAAATTTCGAGCGAACATCCTCCGGGGACGCGGCGCAAGGAGGTTTTTGCGGGCGGAAAGACACATGGACCTGTCTGCCCTCCCGCCCCCGCCCCCCGCCGCCACACGTTTCCGTTTCCGTTCTCTTTCTTCTTTCCTCTATATCAATATCTATCTTATTTAGTCAGGCATGG
>JAITDF010000429.1 GCA_031282705.1 Opitutaceae bacterium
CCTACCGCGTCCCCGTCGCCCGCCTCGCCGCCGCCCAAGCCGCGGTGGAGGAAACCGCCCCCGCCGCGAAAAAACCGGCCGCGAAGGCAAAAACCCCCGCCGCGAAAACGAAGGCCGGCAAACCCGCGAAGAAAAAGTAGCCCGCCGCCACCCGCGCCACTCGGCGCGACCACGCGCAAAACACCCGGAACCAAACCACCTTGAAGGCGGTTTGCGCCCATATGCGGAAAAGGAGCGCTCCAATGACGGATTGGAGCGCTCCAATCCGGGAGAGAACCGGGGAAACCCGGCATTTATCCATTCCTCTTCCCGAAAAAAGATTGCCTGCCTCCTGAAAAAGACCGGAAACCGGCCCCCGTCTTTGGGTTGCAGGTGCAATCCCGCCCCTCGGAACCCTCAAAAAACAAAGAACAGCAATAAAACACAGGAGACATCATCATGAATCACTGATGTTACGCAGGAGAGGTTTTTTGGCAGGGCGGTCTCGCCGAGACCGCCCTGCCAAAATCTGCCGACTGCGCAACATCAGTTGTCAAACATCGTTAATCCTCAATCTCCCTGTCTGGAGCTTGGGATAACACGGCGGCGGGGCTTTTTTGGAGTGCGGTGACAAGTCCACAGGGTTAGTCGGAAATCCGCCTGGCCGGCATGAGCCGAAAAACATGGCGCTGGGCATTGGGCATGTGGAGGATATGGCATGAAACCAAACCGGCTGAACAAACCCGGCGCGTCCATCGCGGGCACGCCCGAGGAAGAGGCGGCGCGCGTGTTCGCCCGCGTCGCGCCCAACGACCCGCGCCGCCTGCGCCGCGCGCAAAAAACGTTCGCCGGCGTGCTGCGCAAACCCGGTGCGGCGGTGCCGGAACTCTCCCCCAAATGGGCTGGCGCCACCGCGGCCTACGACATTGCCGCCAATGAAAAGCCGCCCCTCGCCGACATCCTCGCCGGTGCCGCCGCCGCGACGCTTGAGCGCATCCGCGCCCAACCGGACGGCGCGCCCGTGCTCCTGCTCAACGACACGACCGCGCTCAACTACTCCGGCCTGCGCGAGGTGGACGGCCCCGGCCCCATCGGTCACAACCCCGGCGGGCCCCGCGGCCTGTTCGTGCACCCGCACTTCTGCATCGACGCGGGCACCGGCGGGCCGCCCGGCCTGCACGGCGCGCGCGTGTGGAGCCGCAACACGGGGCACTTCGGAGGCTCCCGCACCGGCAAACGCAACCGCCTGCCCCTCGCCGGAAAGGAAAGCGGCCGCTGGCTCGACGCTTATGCAAGTGCGGAGCAACTCCACCGCGACCTCGGCGGCGCGCGCGAAGTCATCTGCGTGAGCGACCGCGAGGGTGACATTTATGAGATCTTCGCGCACCGCCGGCGCACCGGCGGCGGCGCGCACCTGCTGGTGCGCCAGCAGCACGACCGCGCCCTCTGCGGAGGCGGCGGTAAAAAGGCGCAAAGAAATGAGGGCGGGCCCGAGGATAAAAACCCTGGGCCCCATGATGAGGGCGTGGACCGCGCCGGTGCCGCCGGTGTGCGGCGCCGCTCGCGCGGGCACCTGCAAAAACGAAAGCCCGCGGGCGAAATCATCATAAGGATCGAAGCGCGCGCCGGCCGCCGCGCCCGCGAGGCGCGGCTCGAAGTGCGCCACGCCTGCGTGGAACTCGCGGCGCCGTGGAACGCGGCGCCGGGGGACGCCGGCGCCGAACCGCTGCGCCTGTGGCTGGTGAGCGCGCTCGAAGCCGGCCCGCCCGCCGGCGAGGCGCCCGTGGAATGGCATCTGTGGAGCACGCGTCCGGCCGGGGATTTTGCCCGGGCCTGCGAATTGCTCCATTATTACAGCCTGCGCTGGCAGATAGAAATCCTGTTCCGGGTGTGTAAACAAGTCTGCCGGGTGGAGTCGCGCCAGTTGCGCACCGTGCGCGGCCTGTGCTTCTTTGCCCTCCTCGACCTGCCCGCCGCCATCTATATAATGGCGCTGAGCCTCGCGGCGCGGACGCACCCCGGCAGCCCCGCCGGCGAATGGTTCGACGAACCGCTCTGGCGGGCGATGCTGGCGGAAACCCGGGGCGTGGGGGCCGCGCGCGCGGCCGTTGTGCCGCCCCCGCTCGGCGAGGTGGTGTTCTGGCTGGGCCGCCTTGGCGGCCACCCCGGACGCAAAAGCGACCTGCCCTGCGGCCCCCTGCGTCTCCACCGCGGCCTGCGCGAAGCCCACGCCCTCGCCCGCGCCTGGCAACTCTTCGCCCATTATAATGAAGGCAAAACTTCCCACTAACCCTGTGGACAAGTCACCGCTTTTGACGGTGTTTCGAGGGCGAGGCCCGGCAGTCCGCCAATTTATTTCGCCGCCCGCGTCGGCGGCTCTCAGGGCGGCGACGGCGGCGGCGGCGGCGGACGGCGCGGGGCGGCTTCAGAAGCTCACGCGCAGGCCGGCCGCCAGGCCGCGGCCGGGAAGCGGGGCGTAGTCCTTCAGGAAGGATGTGTGCAGGCGCGCCTCCGCGTTGGCGAGATTCGTGCCGCGCAGGAAGACTTCGCATTGGGCGCGGGCGAACGCGAACCGGCAGGCGGCGCGGGCGTTGAGCAGCGCGTAGCCGGGCGTTTCGGTTTCGCCGGGCGCGGTGCGGGTCTGGCGGCCGGCCAGCCGCGTCTCCACGCCGAGGCTGACCGGGCCGCGCACCCAGTCGAGCGCGGCGCGCAGGCGGGCGGGCGTGATGCGCGGCAGGCTGGCGCCGGCGCCGGTGTTTTCCGCGCGCACGAGGTCGCCGCCGAGCGCGAGGTCGAGTTGCTGCGCGGCGGAATGGTGCAGGTGGAAAATCGTCTCCAGCTCGACGCCGTAAAAGCGCGCGTCGTGCTGCGTGCAGCGATACTCGGCGAGCCCGTCGCGCTCCGCGCCGGTCGGGTTTTCGTAGATGAAGCCGTCGAACCGGCTGGCGAAAAGCGTGAGCGCGCCGGTCACGAAGCCGGCGCGTTTGCGCAGCGTGAGGTCGAGGCCGAGGGCGTGCTCGTCGGAGAGGCGCGGGTCGCCGGTTTCGTAGGCTTGGGTGCCGATGTGCGGCCCGTCCGCGTAGAGTTCCTGCGCGTTCGGCTGGCGCGTGGTGGCGGCAAGGGAGGCGCCGAGCGTCCAGCCGGGGGCGGGGTTCCAGACGAGCCCGGCGGAGGCGCCCGTCGTGACGCCGTCGCGCGAGACGCCGGAGCCGTCGCGGAGTTTTATTCTCTGGTAGTCCGCGCGCGCGCCGAGCTGGAGCGTGACGGATGGGAAGGCCGCCTCCTCGAAGAGGAAGAGCGCGCCGCCGTCCGTGCGCGAGGACGGGACAAAGGCCTCCTCGCCGCGCGCCTCGAAATCGCTGCGCGAGGCTTGCAGGCCGAGCGCGCCGGTGACGGGGCCGAACGCGGCGTGCAGCAGCTCGAAGCGTCCGTCGTAGCCTTTGTTTTTGAAAACGGTGCCGATTTCGCCGCCTTCGAGTTCCTGGTGGCGGTATTTGGCGAAGCCGAGTTTCATCCGGGCTTCGCGGAAGATGCCGAACGGCGCGGTGTAGGCAGCCTGCAAGTCCAGCCGGCGCTGGCGCAGGTCGATGCGCACGTCGCCTTCCTCGTGCTCCGCGTCGTCGTGCCCGCCGTGGTCTTCGTCGTCGTGCCCGTCCTCCTCGTGCTCGTGGACGTGCGCGCCGGGCGGGATGCCGTAGAGGGAGTTGTGGCCGCTGTAGGAAATGCCCGCGTAGCCGCGCGGGCCGATGTAGGAAAACCCGGCCGCGCCGCCGTCGGTCTTGATCGCGGTGTTGGCGATGCGTCCGCGGGTGTCGGCGGCGGCGGCGTGGTCGTGGTCGTGGTCTTCGTTTTCGTGGTCGTGGTCTTCGTGCGCCTCGTCCTCCTCGCGCTCGCGCGCCTCCGCCGCGCGGATGCGTCCGCTTTTGGCGTAACCGGGGATGCGCACGTCGCCGGTGGCGCGGCGGTAGCCGTCGAGGTGCCACGCGAAGCGGCCGGCCCCGCCTTCGAGGACGGCGCCGGCGCTTTTTTCGTCGTTGACGGAATCCACGCGCCCCTCGACGCGGCCGTTGAGCGGCGCGCCGGGCAGGGTGGTGTGGATGCGGTGGTCGATGACGTTGACCACGCCGCCGACGGCGTTGCCGCCGTAGAGCAGCGAGGCGGGCCCGCGCACGATCTCGACGCGCTCGACCAGCAGCGGGTCGAGCGACACGGCGTGGTCGGGGCTGGCCACGGACGCGTCGATGGTGCCGATGCCGTTGGCGAGCACGCGCACGCGGTCGCCGCCGAGTCCGCGGATGATCGGGCGGCTCGCGCCGGGGCCGAACCACGTGGAGGCCACGCCGGCCTCGCCGTCGAGCAACCCGCCGAGCGAGGTGCCTTGGGCGAGCAAAAGCCGGTGTCCGGCGAGGACGCCGGTGGGTTGGGCCAGGTCGGCCTGGCCGCGCGTGTAGGGCGTGGCCGTGACGACGAGGTTTTCGAGCAGCACGGGTTCGTCGTGGTCGCTGGCGGCGGCGGCGGCGGCATTAAGGCTGGCGGATGGCGCGGCGGCGCCGCCGGCATGGAGAACGGGGAGCGCGTGAAGCGCCCCGGCAAAGGCCGCGGCCAGGAGGGCGCGACGGCGGGATTGGAGTGGAATGCAGGAAATGAAAGAGGACATGTTTGGTGAAGTTGAAGTTTTAAGTTTAAGTCTGAATCGGAAATGCGGCGCGCCGGAAATGCGGCGCGCCGGGCGCGCGGATGCGCGATGACCGGGCGGGCGCGGATGCAGTTGAATCATGGACGCGCGACGATGCGCGGGCATGACGACGCCGTCTTTTGGAGTGCGGCGGCACCAAGGGCGCGAAGCACCCGGCGATGCCGCTTTTCAGGGCGTTTTTCGTTTAATGGGCCGCAGCCCAAAATGGCGCCCGGCCCATCGTTTGGAAAGCGACGGATAAACGAAAAATGCCCTGGTTTAAGTTTGGAGTTTAGGTTGAAGGAAACCGCCGGCGGGCTTTTCCCAAAACCTGAACTTTCAACTTAAACCGGCACGGGGGCCGCCTTTGGCGGCGCGTGCGCGGGCGGGCGCAGGTGGGGCGGGGCTACGGGGTGGTTTTCGCGCG
This sequence comes from Opitutaceae bacterium, assembly GCA_031282705.1. Taxonomy (GTDB): domain Bacteria; phylum Verrucomicrobiota; class Verrucomicrobiia; order Opitutales; family Opitutaceae; genus Termitidicoccus. The sequence continues at coordinate 5,082 of JAITDF010000429.1, forward strand.
GCGCGGCGGGGGCCGCCG
>JAITDF010000443.1 GCA_031282705.1 Opitutaceae bacterium
CCCGGCTCCCCCGCCGCCGACGCCGCCGCCGATGTCGCCGCCGGGGCGCACCCGCCGGACACGTCGCCTGCCTCCTCCGCCGTCACACTGGAAGCCACCGAAATCTACAAAACCGCCAGCGGACGCCAACTCGCCCTCTTCATTGACAAACCCGCCGGCTGGCAGCCCGGCGACCGCCGCCCCGCCGTCGTCTTCTTCTTCGGCGGCGGCTGGAAATCCGGCAACCCCCGCCAATTCAAGCCCCAGGCCGCCCACCTCGCCCGACGCGGCATGGTCTGCCTCCGCGCCGACTACCGCGTCCGCAACCGCGACAATGTGCTCCCCACCCAATGCGTCGAGGACGCCATCAGCGCCATGCGCCACGTCCGCGCCCGCGCCGCCGCGCTCGGCATCGACCCGGCCCGCATCGCCGCCGCCGGCGGCAGCGCCGGCGGGCACCTCGCCGCCTGCACCGCCCTCGTCACCGACCTCAACGCCGCCGGCGACGACACCGGCGTCTCCCCGCGCCCCGACGCCCTCATCCTCTACAACCCCGCCGTTGACCTTGCCCCCTTCCCCGGCGCCAACGACCGGCAATTCATCCAGGGCCTCGACGACGCCGCCCGCGCACGCATCTCGCCCCTCCTCCTCGCCAACAAAACCCTCCCCCCGACCCTCCTGATAGACGGCACTGCCGACTTCCTTTATAAACAAATCCGCGCTTTCGAGGAAAAACTCGCCGCGCTCGGCGTCCCCGTCGAGGCCCGCTACGTCAAGGACCAGCCCCACGGCTTTTTCAACCGCTCCCCCCACCTTGAACAAACCACCGCGATGGCCGACGCCTTCCTCACCCGACTCGGCTGGCTCCCCGCGCAAAACCAACCGCAAGACCGCAAACCCGAATGAAACTGAAACCCGCCCTCGCCGCCGCCGCCGCCGCCAGCACCGCCGCCACCGCGCTCCCGCTCGTCGCGGGCGCCGCCGCCGCCCGCCCGCCCAACATCGTCGTGCTCGTGGCCGACGACCTCGGCGTCATGGACCTCGGCTGTTACAACCCCGGCACCTTTTATGAAACGCCGAACCTCGACCGCCTCGCCCGGCAGGGCATGCGCTTCACCAACGGCTACGCCGCCTGCCCCGTTTGCAGCCCGACGCGCTACAGCCTGATGACGGGCCGCCATCCGGTGCGCGCCGCCGCCACCGACTGGTTCGGCGCCACCCGAAGCTCCACCTTTCTGCCCGCGGAAATGAACCACCACATGCCGCTGGAGGAAATCACCCTCGCCGACGGACTGCGCGCCGCCGGCTACCGGACGCTCTTCACCGGCAAATGGCACCTCGGCGAGGAGGAAAAATACTGGCCCGAACACCGGGGCTTCGATGTAAACATCGCCGGCTGGAAAATGGGCCGCCCGACAAGCTATTTCTCCCCGTATAAAAACCCCCGCCTCCCCGACGGCCCCGACGGCGAATACCTCACCGCCCGCCTCGCCGAAGAAAGCGTGCGCTTGCTGCGCGCCGCCGAAAAATCCCGCCCCTTTTTATTATACCACTGCTTTTATCAAGTCCACACGCCCTTGCAGGCGCCGGCGCCGCTGGTCGAAAAATACAAACAAAAGGCAAAACGGCTCGGCATCGACGACGGCAACGACTTCGCGCCGGAGGAGCAGGTCTGGCCCGGCAAAAAACCGCGCAACGTGCGCATCCGGCAAAACCACCCCGTGTTCGCGGCCATGGTGGAGTGCATGGACACCGCCGCCGGCCGCATCCTCGACGAGCTTGACGCCCTCGGCCTCGCGGAAAACACGCTCGTCCTCTTCATTTCCGACAACGGCGGCCTGAGCACCGCGGAAGGCTCCCCGACCTCGAACCTGCCCTTCCGCGGCGGCAAGGGCTGGATGTATGAAGGCGGCATCCGCGAGCCCTTTTTCGTGCGCTGGCCGGGCGTGGTTCCCGCCGGGACCACCAACGACACGCCGGTGATCAGCACCGACCTGCTGCCCACCGCCTTCGCCGCGGCCGGCGTTTCCCCGCCCAAGGACCGCCCGATTGACGGCTGCGATCTCCTGCCGCTCCTGTCGCGCGGCGAGCCCCCCCGGCGCGACGCGCTGTTCTGGCATTATCCGCACTATGGCAACCAGGGCGGCTTCCCGGCCTCGGCGGTGCGCATGGGCGATTGGAAATTGATACAACGCCTCGAAGACGGACGGTTGCATTTATACAATCTGCGCGCCGACCCCGGCGAGCAAAACGACCTCGCCGCCGCCGAACCGGGGCGTGCCGCGCAAATGAAAACCCGCCTGCACGCCTGGTTCAAGGAGACCGGCGCGCGCTTCCTCCGTCAGAAACCCGGCGGCCCGAAACCGTGGCACCCCGGCGACGCCCCTCCCGTCGTCACGCCCGCGGAACCCATCGCCCATCGCCCATCGCCGCCCCCTCCGGCGGGCGACAGCCCTCCCGTCGTCACGCTCGCGGAAACCCCGGCCCAGCAAATGGCGTATGGCATGGACTTCGTCTTTTGATTAAGGGACAGGTTAAAAATAAATCGACTATCACAGTAAGTGTTAACTAGCATTGGAAGCCATGAGAAATCCCAATAACCAACCCCACAGGCAATCGCACAAAGCAGGCTCTGCCCATATCGTCTTCAACCGCTGCGCCGAACCAGCGGGGAAAATATTTATCCTAAGTGTGCTGACCTTGTTGTTGCTTGCTTTCGCTGGCTGTCAAATGACATCGGAAGAGGCACGCATGCGGTATAATCAAAATAAGTCCGATTCGGAGAAAGTGCAGGAGATAGTGAGAAGTCGGACAATAAAGGTATGGACTGCACCTGAAAAAAAGAAGTCGAGGTAGGCAGATTGGGTTGAGCGCTTTTGATTAAGGGACAGGTTAAAAATGCATTGACAATCTTCAAATTTCGCTCAAACTTCTTTCCATTTCCATGAGAACCGCGCGCATCAAAGTCTCCCCTGTCGAGGGCGAAGCCGTTTACCACTGCATGACCCGGACGGTGAACGGCGAGCGATTGCTGGACGACCCCGCGAAGGAAATCCTCCGCAAACAACTCTGGCAGACCGCCGATTACTGCGGCCTGCAAATCCTCACCTACACCATCCTATCCAACCACTTCCACGTGCTCGTCCGCGTCCCGCCGGCCTCGCAAATCCCTGACGACGAACTGCT
>JAITDF010000484.1 GCA_031282705.1 Opitutaceae bacterium
CCCCCGCCACCCCCCCCTCGGTCGAAACCCTCTGGCGCCACCTCGCCACACACCTCCAACGCGCCATCCACTGCACCGCCCTCGGCATCGACCACCACCTCGACCACCAATACCAAAACGAACCCGAACTCCTCCTCAACCTCCTCTGCCACGGCCCCATCGAACGCGGCCGCGACGCCTCCCACGGCGGCGTCGATTACTACAACATGTGCATCGACGGCGCCGGCCTCGCCACCGTCGCCGACTCCCTCGCCGCCCTCGAACAACGCATCGAAACCGAACACCGCCTCGACTGGCCCGCCCTCGCCGCCGCCCTCCGCACAAACTACGCCGGCCCCCAAGGCGAAAAAATCCGCCTCCTCCTCTCCACCTCCCCGCGCTACGGCCACGGCCGCACCCCCGGCGACCGCTGGGCCTCCCGCCTCACCACCCTCTTCACCACCCTCGTCAAAGCCGCCCCCACCCCCGGCGGCCGCAACCTCATCCCCGGCTGGTTCTCCTGGGCCGACACCGTCCGCTTCGGCAAAACCGTCGGCGCCACCCCCGACGGCCGCCACGCCGCCGCCCCCATCTCCCACGGCGCCAACCCCCGCCCCGGCTTCCGCAAAGACGGCGCCCTCACCGCCATCGTCAAAGCCGTCGCCGCCGTCCAGCCCGGCTACGGCAACACCGCCCCCCGCCAACTCGAAATCGACCCCTCCTCCACCCGCTCCCCCGACGCCCCCGCCACCATCGCCAACCTCATAAAAACCCACTTCGCCCTCGGCGGCACCCTCGTCAACATAAACATCGTGGACGCCGCGAAAATTCGCGACGCCCACGAACACCCCGAAAACCACCCCGACCTCGTGGTCCGCGTGACCGGTTTCACCGCCTACTTCGCCAGCCTCTCCCGCGAATTCCGCCAGCTCGTCGTCGACCGCCTAATCTGCGAACCCCTCCCCTGACCCCCGCCCGAAAACGTAGGGCGAGCGTCCCGCTTGCCAGACGGGAGCAGAATGCTCCCGCCCCCCGGGGCCGACCACCGCCGCCGCCCCCCCCGCCGTCATGCTGCGCCGGCACGACGGAAAATGAAAACCCGGCGGCTGAAACCCGCTTCAACCCCACTTTACAGAGACAATAAACCCCCTCTTCAGCAAACGCGGGAAGGCGCGCAAACTCCCGGCGATTCCAGAAAATCACCCGCGCCCAACCAACCGCAGCCCAACCGCCAGCCCGCCCGCCAGCCCGCTCTGCAAACCCGCAAACCCGCCCGGACCGACCATGAAACTCCACCCCCTCGACATCGCCGTCATCGCCGCATACTTCTCGTGCATGCTCGGGCTTGGCGTGCTCGTTTCCAAAAAAAACCGGAGCGCGGAAAGCTATTTCCTTGGAAAACGGGATTTCCCCGGCTGGGCCATCGGCATCAGCTTCATCGGGGCGATGGTAAGCTCCGTGACCTTCATCGCCATACCGGCGGACGCATTCAAGACCGCCTGGGTCCGCTTCCTCCCCAACCTGGCATTCCCCCTGGTGGTCCTCATCTCGGCCTGCTGGTTCATGCCCTTCTTCCGCCGGGGGACGGTGACCTCCGCCTACGAATACCTGGCCCTCCGCTTCGGCCCGTCCGTCTCGGCCTATGGCGCCGCGGTTTACCTCGTGGCCCAAGTCACCCGCACGGCCACGGTGGTCTATCTCATGGCGGTCCTCATGGCGACGATGACCGGCCTCCGCATCGAATGGAGCATCGTCCTGGCCGGCGGAATCACCGCCATCTACACGGTGAAAGGCGGGTTCGCGGCGGTCGTGTGGACCGATGTCATACAAACGGTGATTCTGGTCGCGGGCGCCTTGGTGATCATCGGCTTTGCCGTGGCGCTCGTGCCGGGCGGCTTCCCGGCCATCATCGCCGAGGCCGCCGCGGCCAAAAAACTCTCCTTCCACGACCTCAACCCCGCCACGGGGCTGCTGGAGCCGACCCGCGGCGGCTTTTCCCTCACGGAAAAAACCACGATCATGCTCATGCTGGTCGGCTTCACCCAGTATGTCGCCGGGAAACTGAACCAGGAAACCGTCCAGCGCTGGTGCTCCTCCCGCTCGCCGCGCGAGGCGCGGAAGTCGATGCTCATCCTCGGCGCCGGCTCCATCCCGATATGGGCGTCATTCATGTTCATGGGCACATGCCTGTGGGTTTATTACCGGCATTTCAACGACCCGGTGGCGGAGGCGATCCTCGCCGGGACGCAAAAGGCGGAAAGCATATTGCCGCATTTCATCCTGACGGTGCTCCCGACCGGGGTTGTCGGGCTGGTGATTTCCGCCGCGCTGGCCGCCGCCATGTCAACGCTCAGCAGCGGCATCAACTCCGCCAGCATGGTGCTGGTGCAGGACCTTTACCGGGCGCACCTGGTGAAAAACAGAAGCGCGGCGCATTACTTCACGGCCGGCCGGCTCTCGTCCCTGTTGATTTCGCTGCTGATGATCGCCGGCGCGTTTGTATTTCATTATTCAAACACAAAGACGCTCAATGAATTCAGCATCATCATGACCGCGGTCATCGGGGGCGGCATCGCCGGCGCGTTCCTCCTCGGCATGTTCACCCGGCGCGGCGACGCGCGGGCGGTGCTGGCCGGCATTGCGGCCACCGTCCTGTTCTCCACCTGCGCGATGCTGATGCAGTTCAACATGCTCCCGCGCGTGTTCGACCCCTACTACACATCGATCCTGGGAAACATCATCATGCTCGCCGTCGGCTACGGCGCCTCATGGATATTCAAGGCGCCAAAACGCGACCTTGCCAACCTGACGATATGGGATTTGTCCAAGGAGCCGATGGTATGAGCAGGCAGAGGGGCGCGTCGCAATGTAACGCAGGTTTCCAAACCTGCTTGGGCCGAATGCTCGAAAAAAGCCCGCAACCATGCGTGCGCTTCAAAGCAGACTTGGAAGTCTGCATTACATCCGCGGGCGTTATGGCGGGTGCATTCCTGTCAATACTTGCGGGCAATTGCATCTCCGAAAACACGGAGCGCCGGATTCAACTTTACAGAAAAAGTAACGCGGGGGTTTCCCCCCGGAGGCGATTTTGCAACGATGTCCGCATATCCGGTTTTCTCAGTCCTCCAAATTGCCCGGCTCCATTCCCGAATTTCCCATGAAAAAAGTTTTTTTAGTTGCCACGCTCCTGTTCACCTCCGCCGCATTCGCCGGAGATGTCACAACCGTCGTCGTTTATCAGAAGGACGGCGAATTTGCCGGGTGGCCGGCCAATGAGGGGCTTTGGACGTGGGGCGACGAAATGCTCGTCGCATTCGAGGTGGCCGCGTTTGTCGAGACCGAAGGCGACCACAGCGTGAACCGCGACAGCCCCCGGCGCATCGTTTTCTCGCGGAGCATGGACGGCGGCCGGACCTGGGCCGCCGAGGAGCACCCCGAAATCGCGCCGCCGGAATACCTGGGCGACGCGGAAAAACACAGGCAGGAGGGGCGGACGCCGGCCCGCCCGTCGCCGGGCGGCTTTGATTTCGAGGACCCCGACTTTATAATGAAATTGCGCGGTGGCGCCTTTTACATATCAAAAAACCGGGGGCGCGGCTGGGAGGGGCCGTATCTGCTGCCGTCATTCAATTATATCAGCGAGGCGCGCACCAGCTATATGGCGACGGGGAAGGACTCATGCCTGCTGTTCATGACTGGCCGGGTGGCGCGCGGCGGCCTCAAGTATGGGCGCTCCTGCGTGCTCCAGACCGCCGACGGCGGGAAGACATTCGGGTTTCTGTCCTGGATTGGCGATGACATCGGGGAAAAACCCGGCGGCGGCGGTGCGGGCGGCGCCCTGTTCTCGATAATGCCCTCCGCCGTGCGCCTGGACGACGGACGTTATATATGCGCCGTGCGGCAGCGCATGAACAAGGCCAAGTGGACGGACATATTTGAATCCGGCGACGGCTGCAAAACATGGCGCAAAATCAGCGTCCTGGAAAAAGGCTCGGCCAATCCGGCGAGCCTCGTGCTGATGAGTGACGGCCGCATCGCCGCCATCTACGGAAACAGGCGCAAATCCCCATGCGGCGTCGCGGCCAAGATAAGCGCCGACCACGGGCGCACCTGGTCCGGGGAAATGACACTCCGCAACGACGCCCGCAAATGGGACATCGGCTACACGCGCGCCGCGCAGCGGCCCGACGGGAAAATCGTGGCCCTTTATTATTACACGACAAAGGAAATCCCCCACAACTTCATCGCCGCCTCGATCTGGGCGCCGGGGGGAAAATGAAATCCGCTTGATTATATGTCATGAAAACCACATCCCCGCCCCCTTATGCCCATCGCGTCATCCTGCCGGCCTGCATGGCGGCGATGGGAATCCTGGCTTCCGGGGCGTTCGCGGCGACGCTCGCCTGGGAGTTTGACGAGAAACAGGGCACAACTTTGGGCGCGGTTCAAAACAGCGCCGGCCAGGTGCTCTGGTCGGGGAATCTCGCGGAAAGCGCCGTCACCGGGCGGGGAACCTTGCGCCTCAGGAATCTCGACACGGAAAAATGCCGGAGCTTTGCGCGACTTGGGCAGCCCGGAAAAGACGGGAGCACCTGGCTGGTTGTGAATATCGCGCGCTGGCAGTTCATCGACGGCGTCACGCGCAGCACAGGCGTGGGGCTGGCGCAGGGGGCCGATCCGAAATTCACCATGCTGGCGGAGATGAACCTGCAAGGCTCCGCGGACCGGGGCTTTTTTGTCAGCGGAGACGCCATGCCGGAAAACGAAGGCGCGTCCGGCACAAAGGCATTCCGCCTCGGGGACGACACGGGCGGCGAACCGCTCACGCTCGCGCTCGAATACCTGCCGGAAACCAACCGCTTCAACCTCTACCGCGGCGGGGCCGGCGGCAGGCTGGCACTGCTCGGCGGCGGAAAAACCAGCCGCCGCCGGGACGCCCGTTATGCCTGCATATACATAAAAAATGCCGTCGGCGCGGTGGACGACGAGTATATTGAGCTCGGCGGACTCGCTGTCACGACCGGACGTGGAACGGACGGGGCCGTAAAGTGACGCCATGCAGACGGTAGTCATGTCCGCGCCCCGAGGTTTCCGTCGCATTTTGCGCTTGGCACCGTTTTTTCTTTTTTTAGCCATGCTCGGCGCGGACGCGACGGACGTCTCCGTTTGCACGATGCGAAAACTTGTTTTTTCCCCGAATCCCGGCGGGCTTCAGGTCGGTTTTTGGGCCAATTATAACAATTCCTGGCAAATCCTTTCCGACTTCGGACCGCGGTCTTTCGAGCGCGTCGGCTTTCACAAATGGGCAATGATTGAGAAAGCCCCCGGAGTTTATGACTGGGGTTCTGGGCGGGGCATTTTTTATTCCGATAAAAACGCGCATCTGGCCGGAGCCGACGTCATCACCAATGTGAATATGTTTTTCACCAGAGTCCTGAACGCGCGCGGCATGGATGCCATTCCTCCGTTTTACGCGCAGGACATCACACAACCCGAAACCCGCCGGGCGGCGCGGGAATTTCTGGCCGCGTTTGTCACCCGGTTGCTGGCCGAGGTGGGGGCGGTAAAATTGATCCTCGACTACGAGGTTTTCTGGTTTGGCCTGCCCAAGACGCCTGAAATCCGGGAGACCTACCGGGATTGGTTTGTCGATGCGGCAGGGGTTTGCCGCGACACCGCGCGTTCACTCGGGAAGGAGCATTTGTTGCAAATCGGCTGTTGCGCAAACCCTGATCCGCTCAACGCCGAAAAACTCCTTGGGGCCGCGGCAGGCCCCGGACATGTGCCCCAACAATGGCTGCTGGACGTTGTTGCGTCCGGCGACTTTTCCACCCTGGACAGTTATCCCCAGACCAAAGCGGACCCGTCATCCCCGGCGGCTTTCTTTGATGAGGCAAAGTTCTGGCTTGATTATTATGCGGGTGAAAAGCCGGTGTTTGTGACGGAAAACGGTTTTTCCAGCGCGGGCGGGCACGGCTTTGTCAAGCCCGGCTACCACGCGCGCGGAACCGAGATTGAGCAGGCGGAGTTTTTCGGCCGCGTGTTTGCCGCGTTTGCGCAAAGAAACCGGACGGAACTCGCCTTTCTTAAAAAAATCCGTGGCTACGGCATCTGGATGTATCGGGACATGCCGAATCCCGGCAACCTGCTGGAGCAGCACTTTGGCATCACCCGTATGGATGGCTCGCGCAAGCCGGCCTGGCAAACGGTCAAGGCGGGCATTGAACTGGTGGAAAACAATCCGGAGCTGGCACCGGTCGCGCTGGTTGCCGTCGAGCCCGTCGTCCCGGCGCAAATCGCGTCGGGCGGGCTCGTGCTGGCATACGAGTCGGGTGCCAGCTATCAGGCGCTTGAGCTCACTGTCCGCATGCCCGCCGGCATCGGTGCGGTGGAGCTGGTGGCGGAGCTTGACGAGCCGGCGTGCCTGATCGTCCGCGACCGGCAGGGCGGATGGACGGGTGGTTTTTCCCGGCACAAAGCCGGCTTGGGCATGGCGGGCAATCCTGTCGTGCGCCTCCCGGTCGGGGCCGGGCGGGAGGCACGGGACCGTGTTTTAGTCCTCTATTTCACGCAGGAGAGATTTCCATGTAAAGTGCTTCTGCGGTCGCTGACCGTCACGCCTCTGGCGGCGGTCGAAAAAGACAGTGCTTCGCGATGCGAGGACGCGTTTCCACGCCGTTTTCTCCTCCCTCTGTTTTACAGGGAAAGAGACGTGGATGTTTTCCGGTGCGGCACTTCTTTGCGAAGGTGGCGGCGCAACATAATACCTTTTCATAATCATGCATACGTTCCTCATGAGAAATGTCCCGCATTGTTTCATCATCCGGCTTTCGTCCTTGCTGCTGACCGGTGCCTGCCTGTTGTGCATCAGCGCCGCCGCGCTGGGGCAGGGCGCCGGCACCATCACGGGGCACGTCTTGCAGCAGGAGACCGGAAACTATCTGGAAGGCGCGACGGTCGAAATCGAGCCCCGTAACGAGCGCCAGTTGACCGCGGACAAGGGTGAGTTTGCCTTCATGGACTTGCCCGCCGGTGACTACACGCTCCGGGTCTCCTTTTCCGGGCTGGATGCGCAGCTGTTGAAAATCGCCCTCGCCCCCGGCGCGTCGGAGGAGCGCGTCATATCCATGACGGCGATGTTTATAAACACACCCTGTTCCACCGCCTGACACCGTTTTTATCACTCCCGATTTCCCATCCCGCCTCCAGCCCGCAACCACTCCATTAACCCTGCCCAAGGGTTCCTTCAACCAAAAGATTAATATAAAAA
>JAITDF010000499.1 GCA_031282705.1 Opitutaceae bacterium
TTTCACCGCAAAGGATGCGAAGGACACGAAGATGGAGGCATCGTCCTCATGGCACTCAAATTACTTCCTGATGTTACGCAGCCGGCAAATTTTGGCAGGGCGGTCTCGCCGAGACCGCCATCGTTTGCCTCGTGGTGCTCGCGGCGGTCTCGGCGAGACCGTCCTGCCAAAACTGGGCGGCGCGCTCCTTAACCATTAAGAAAGGCGGCGGTTGCGACGGGCCTGTTTCATGATTTCCCGGGAAACAGTCAAAACCGGCCCAACCCAACCCAAAATGCTCTCCATACTACTATGAAACCATCCCTCCCGATTGCCATGCTCCTCCCGATTGCCATGCTCCGCCGGGTTTGCATCGCCGCGGCTTTTTTTCCGCCGCTCCTGCCCGCGCAGACCGCCTCGCCGTCCGCCGGCGCCGCCGTCCGCGGCGGCGGCTGGGATTACGACCGCGCCGAATTTTTCGAGCCGGCGGAAAAAATCGCCGCCGCCAGGGTCGCGCGCCGCGAAATCCGGCTCACCGGCTGGATCGAGTTCGACGTCACCGTCGCGGAAACCGGCTGGCACGGGCTTTTCCTCGGCGGCGTGCCGGCGGAGTGGGCGCGCGATCTCTTTGTCGATGGAAAACTCATCCACCGCCTCGCCGCCGCCGCCGCGGATGTCCTCCCCGGCACGTCCGCCGGCAGGCCGGACCAGCTTCATTTCAAGGAGGCCAGCCTCCACCTCGCCGCCGGCAGGCACACGCTTCGCTTCCAGCGGCTGCGTGAAAAAGGCGCGCTCCCGACGGTGTGGGAGCTTCGTCCGGCGCCGCCCCGCGAGCCCGCCGCCGCCATCCACGCCGGCATCATCGGCCCGCGCATCGTCGAGCCCGGCGAAAGCGTGACGTTGCGCGTCACCGCGGGCGGCTCGGGGCTGCCGGCGGTTTACGAGTTCCGCCTGCGCGACGAACTCACCGGCGCGGAATCCGCCGCGCCCGCCGCCGCGCTCGCGACCGGCGCCGGGCCCGCGCCGGTCGTCCGCGACCTCCCGGTCGTTCTCGCCGGGGCCGGGCTTTACACGCTCACCGCGCGCGTCGTCCCCGGAGAGCCCGTCCCCGGCGGGCCGACGCCGCCCGCCGCGCCACCACCCGCCGCGCCCGCGCCGCCGCCGCCGCCACCGCCCGCCGCGTTCAAGCCCGGCGCCGTCCTCGCCGCCGCCGGCGCCGCCCGCTCGCGCCCCGCGGCGCCCGCGCCCGCGCCCGAGGACTTCGCCGCCGCGCCGCTCCTCGCGCAGCCCTTCTGCGGCGGCGCCGTTCTCCAGCGCGAAAAACCGCTCCCCGTCTGGGGCTGGGCGCGGCCCGGCGAAACCGTCACGGTCACGCTCGCCGGGCGGACGGCCACGGCCACGGCCGCCGCGCCCGACGGACGCTGGCAGGTCACGTTCGAGCCGCTGCCCGCCGGCGGCCCGCACACGCTCGCCGCCACCGCCGCGCCCTCCGGCAAAACCGCCGTCGCGAAGGATGTCTTCGCGGGCGAAGTCTGGCTGCTCTCCGGCCAGTCCAACATGGGCGGCGCGCTCGCCGGCAGCACCGGCGGCGCGGCGCTCGCGGGCGCGGCCAGCCTCCCCGCCGTCCGCATCGCGCACATCCACGGCGCCGCCCGCGGACGGCTCGGCAACGTTTACTGGCAGCCCGCCGTCTCGGGCGGCGATCCCCGGAAAATGGAAAAATGGCCCGCCATCCACTACGCGTTCGGCGCCCGCCTGCATGAAAAACTCGGCGTCCCCGTCGGCCTGCTCTCGGCGAGCCGCGGCGGCACGGCCATCTCCACCTGGACAAGCCTCGCCGCCCACCGCGCCGAGCCGTCCTTCGCCCCGCTTCTGGCCCATTACGAGGCGGCCCTTGCCGACGGGCTTTTTGAAATCCTGCACATCGAAACCCTCGCCGGGAAAATCGCCTCGTGGAAAAAGAACGGCGCCGCCGGCCCGCCGCCCGCGCTCCCCGCGCCCCGCTTCGACTTCAACGCGCCCGGCTTTTTCCACCGGGAACTCATCGAGCCGCTCGCGCCCTTCGCCATCCGCGGCGTCCTCTGGTATCAAGGCGAGGCCGACGGCGGCGCCGCGGCGGCCTACCGCGCGCGCTTCCCCGCCATGATCCGCGACTGGCGCGCGCTCTGGGGCGACCCCGCCCTGCCCTTCATTTACGCGCAAATCTCCCACGGCTCCGGCAGGCCCTCCGGCGCGCCGCCCGGCGACAGCGACCAGGCCGAGTTGCGCGAGGCGCAGACGCTCGCCCTCTCCGTGCCCGGCACCGCCATGATCGTCACGCACGACCTCATCAGGCCGGACGACGACGTGCACTACAAGGACAAGCTCCCCGTCGGCCGCCGCTTCGCGCTCGCCGCGCTCTCCTCCGTTTATGGCGACAAGACCGTCGAGGCCGGCGGCCCCGTTTACCGCGGCATGGAGATTGCGGAAGGCGCCGTCCGCCTGAGCTTCGACCGCGCCGCCGGCCTGCGCACAAAAGACGGCGCCGCGCCCGGCGGTTTCGCCATCGCGGGCGCGGACAAAAAATGGGTCTGGGCCGGCGCCCGCATCGACGGCGGCACCGTGGTCGTGAGCAGCCCCGCCGTCCCCAAGCCCGTCGCCGTCCGCTACGGCTGGTCGGCCCAGCCCTGCGGCGCGAATCTCGTCAACGGCGCCGGGCTCCCCGCGCCCACATTCCGCACCGACGACTGGCCGCTCCTCAGCGAAGGCCGGCCCGGCTTCCGCCGCCAGTAAGCCGCCGCCCGCCGCCAGACCAGGCAAGCGGGACGCTTGCCTGATTGGGACGTAGGGCAAGCGTCCCGGTTGCCTGACGGCGCGCCCCGCGCCGGTTAAAAATCCCAAATCCCAAATCCCAAAAAAATTCCAAATTCCAAAAACCAAATCCCAAACCGGCCGGCGCGAAGCACCCGCTGTCCTTTGGGATTTGGGGATTTGGGATTTGGGAGCGCAGCGACCCAAGTAGGGCAAGCGTCCCGCTTGCCTTGCCGGGAGCAGTATGCTCCCGCCACTTTCGAGGCGGCGCGCTTGGGGGTGGCGCGCTTGCGGCGCGCTTTGCGCGCCGTCTGGCAAGCGGGACGCTTGCCCTACTTCCCAATCAGGCAAGCGGGACGCTTGCCCTAAAAACCGGCCCGAGCCGGCACCTTGCCTGCGCTCCGGTTTGTAAAACCGGTCCGGACCGGATGGCGGCGGCGGCGTGGCGGTGCGGCGTTGTTTGGGCCGGCTTATTTCCGCCAAACGGCTTTGAAGGCATGAGCGCGCGCCGCCGCCGCCGCCCGCCGCGCGCCGCCGGGCCGGGGGGCGGAAACGGCGCCCCGCTTAACCATTAAGAAGGATGCGTGTTGCGCGGGAAGGCGCGCGCGTGTTTTCCGTGACGCTGCAAATCCGCAG
>JAITDF010000503.1 GCA_031282705.1 Opitutaceae bacterium
CGGCGAGGCTTGGTTGCCCGCATATGATACCGGGAGGGGGGCCGTTCGGGGTGCCGGTGCGGCGCGTCGGGGCCATCAGGCATCGATGGATGCGTTTTTTTGCATACAAGCACCTGCCCTCCTTGAAGATACCCAAGTTGCAAGAAAATAAATTTTTCGTCATTGCCGCAAGATTCCAAGCGTATAATCATCCCGTTGAAGATTTGCTGCATTTCCAGACGAACCCAATTTTTTCCCCATAAACAAACGCTCCACACGCGGAGGATTTTCACATTGGCGGCTGTTCGGCATCGCGGGTTTTTGCATAACGCTTGCCAGTCTGGCGGTCGTGGTCGGTCCGGCGCGGGAGACCCGGATTGCCGGCGAGGGGCGGCGGGAGGCAGCCGCCCCGGTTTCCACGGTTTCGGTTCTCTACAACGACGCGGTTCCGGCGAGCCTGAACTTCCTGCCGGCAACGCCCGCGTTGATGGACAGCGGCACAAGCGGCGGGAATGCCGCGAACCGCATTCCCGTCTGGCAATCCGTGAGCGCCGTTCCTGGTCCAACGGCGGATGGAAGCAATCAGTTAAAGCTCTACGATGCCGACTCTCCGCTGCTTCCCTCCGGTTTGTCACTGCAAAACGTCGCCACGCAAACCGGTTCCGCCCGCAACGGCAGCTGGCGCGCGCGCATCGACGCGGACGGCGGGGTCTGGATGTGGATTGAAATTGAAACCACCGAAGTCACCGGCCCGGAGGATGACGAGGAAACGGACGGCGGTTCCAATCCGTCAAAAGTGACCGGTCTGCCGCCAATCGGCACCCTTGCGCTTGGCAGCGGGCACGCGGTTGCCCTCACGCGGGAAGGCGGGGTTTGGGCATGGGAGACAGCCCCAGGCACGTATCCGAGCGGCGCGGCCCCGCCGGGCCAGCCGGTGAAGTTCGCCGGGCTGCCCGAAATCGTCTCCATCGGCGCATGGCGCGAATACGGCTTTGCCAGGAGCGGCGATGGCGCGATCTGGCTGTGGCAGGGGATTGAAAACAGATACGCCGCGCTGAGCGACGAGGAGCTTGCCGCCGCCATCGGAATTTTAACAGGGAACACCCCGTCCCAGGACACGCCCCAAACCTCCCCCGCCCCCAAAGCCGCCCCGATGCCGCCGGCACTTGCCGCCTTGATGCAGGCATCCGCCGCGCCCGCCGCGCCGCCAACGAATGGTCTGCGTCTGTGGTTGAAAGCGGACGCTGGTGTGGTGACGGACGGTGCCGGGAAAATCAGTCAGTGGCAGGATCAGTCGGGAAGAAACAATCATGCCAGCCAAGGCACAGCCGGAGCGCGTCCGCAGGTGGCGCCTTCGGTGACGGCAGGCGGTCTGCCCGCGGTGCGGTTTGACGGGGTGGGCGCGCATATGTCGTTTGGCAATTTATACACGGTGCCTTCCGGTTCGGCTTCGGCGGAGGTTTTTATGGTGCTCAGGACGCAAGGCGATGCCGCAGGGCGCTACGCCTTTGCGTTGAGCCACCACGGGGGATTAAAATATCCGGCGAGCGAAGGGATGTTGAGCGATGATTTTGGCCGGTTGGTGAATCCTGTTTCTTTGGGCGTGCCAGTCGGCGCGAGCCTGAACGACTGGCATATCTACAACGCAACCAATGGCGGAGCGGAGCGGGACTGGATTGCGCGGCTGGACGGAGCGGTCATCGGGCGGGCGGACTCGAACGGGAATCCCTATTGGTATCCATGGAGTTATTTGGGGAAAAGCGCGGTTTATTCCAATTCGTTTTGGCCGGGTGATATTGCGGAAATACTGGTCTATGACCGGGCGCTTTCCACGGAAGAGCGGGAGGAGACCGAGCGTTATTTGCGCAGCCGCC
Source organism: Opitutaceae bacterium (assembly GCA_031282705.1). Taxonomy (GTDB): domain Bacteria; phylum Verrucomicrobiota; class Verrucomicrobiia; order Opitutales; family Opitutaceae; genus Termitidicoccus. Next base: position 1,854 of record JAITDF010000503.1, read on the forward strand.
ATGGATTCAGCCAGCCGCCTGCGCCGGTCACGCCCGCCGCGCCGACGGTGGATATTTTGGATGCGACGCGGGCGCTGGTCGGCTGGGAGATATCGGCAAGGCGGAGGGCGGGCCGTTGGTGTTTGGAGGATACGGATATGTCGGCGGCGGCATGGGAGGTCCGGTCAAGATTGCGGAAATCCTCGTGTATCACCGCGCGCTGAACGACGCGGAGCGGACGGCTGTCGCCGCCCATCTCGGAGAAAAATACCAGCTGGACATGGTGCTGCCTCTGAAGCCGCAGCCCCCTGCCGCGCCCGCGAACCTTGAGGCCGCCGCCGCCGGGCAGACGGCCATCGCGCTCACTTGGACGGCCAGCGCGAGCGAGGGGGCCGCTTACGAACTCGAACGCAAAAGCGGTGGCGGCGATTTTGCGCCTGTCGCAACATTGCCCGCCGGCACGGTCTCTTATTCCGACACCGGCCTGAACCCAGCGACGACTTACACCTACCGCCTGCGCGCCGTGAAGGACGGACGCTTCTCGGCTTACACCGCCGGGGCCGCCGCCGCCACGGAAGAGCCGCCGTTGACCGTTCCCACCGGTTTCACTGTCACCACCACGGCGTGGAACACCGCCTGCCTCACATGGACCGCCGTGCCGGAAACCGATGCGGCCTACGAATTGGAACGCAAAACCGGCGACGCTGGCAGCGCCGCTCCCTACGCCAGAATCGCCGGCCCGGCCTCCGGTGTGACCACCCACGCCGACGCCGGCCTCGCGGAACTGACGACCTACACCTACCGTCTGCGCTCGACGCCGGGCGGACGCTATTCCGGCTATAGCGGGGAAGTCTCGGCGACCACTCCCGCCAAACCCCTGCCGCCGCCGCCCGTGCCGGGAACCCCTTCTGTCACCGCCAGCACCGCCATCTCGATCACCATCGCATGGGAAGGTTCCATCGCGAAAGGTGTCACCTACGAAATCGAGCGCAGCGACGATGGCGGAACCACCTTCGTGCAAATCGCCGGGGTCACTGGCGCGCTCACCTGCACCGACACCGGGTTGACGCCCGGTGCCACCTATCATTACCGCATCCATGCCCGCAACAGCGGCGCCGCCTCCGCCTGCACCGCCATGCTCGTGGCCACGACCGTCGCGCCGCCGGAACCTCCGTCCGTCCTCGCGGCAACCGCCGTGAATGCCGGCAGCATTGCCCTCGCGTGGACGGCCAGCCCGACCGCGGGCGCGGCCTACGAACTGGAGCGCAAGCCCGCCGCCACCGCCGGCACCGGCGGCGGCGACTTCGAGAAAATCGCCGGCTTGCAGGAGCGCGGCCTGCCGGAACGCGAGGGTTTTGGGTATTTCGACCTTGCTAATGGCACCGCCTCATACTCCGACACCGGCCTGTCACCAGAAACCGGATACATCTACCGCCTCCGCGCGGTGCTGGATGACAACACATCGGACTACACCGGCGAGGAGACTGCGACCACGCCCTCCCAGCCGCCGCCACCCCAGCCGCCGTCCGTGCCTGAAGGCCTCACGGTCACGGAGACCACCATGGCCACCGTCACACTCGCCTGGGCCGGCGCATCCGGAGCGTCCGTCATCCACGATATCGGGCGCAGTGACGACGACGGCGCGACCTTCACGCAAATCACCTCCGTTACTGACGCGCTTGCCTTTACCGACACCAGGCTGACGCCGGGCACGACGTATTACTACTGTATCCGCGCCCGCAACGCCTCCGGGACAAGCGGCTGGAGCGACGGGGTTCCCGCGACCACGGAGTCACCGGACGGCAATGAATTCATCCCGATGGGAAACCTTCGTTTGTGGCTGAAAGCCGATGCCGGCGTCGTGACGGATGACACCGGGAAAATCAGCCAGTGGCAGGATCAGTCGGACGGCAATCATCACGCATACCAAAATTCGTCCGCATGGAGGCCCATGCCGGTGGCGGATGCCACTTCAAATGGACCGCCCGCCGTTCACTTCAACGCAACGCAAGGCCAGTATCTGGCGCTGCCCGACTTCATGAACGGGGCCGGCGAGGGCGAGGTGTTTGTCGTGCTCAAGGCCGCGTCCGCGGCGCCGGCGGCTTCACGCTGCCTCTGGCGCATGGGCTCATACGGTTACGGCAGTTATTATCCCGAATCCAACGGCAGGCTTTACGAAGATTTCGGCACCGATTTGGAGCGCGGCCTCGGCGTGCCGCAGGAGGACATCACGCAATGGCACGTGTATAATGTGTCGAGCAAGGCCGGCGAGTGGGTGGCGCGGCTGAACGGCAGGGAACAATTCCGCACGCAGACCAACACGGTTGCCTGGAGCACCTCGCCGCGGCTCGGATACGGCAGCTATTCCTATTTTGACGGCGGCATTGCCGAGGTGATCGTCTTTGACCGCGTGCTCACCAACGACGAGCGGGAGGGGCTCGGCCGGTATGTGTGTGCCAAACACACCCTGCCCGGAATCGAGCCCCCCGCGGCACCGGCCGGCGGCGCCGGCGCCGGCGCCGCCGGTATAGGCGGGAGCGAGTTCCTTGAGGGCATCGGAGAGGCTGGCGGCGGCGAAGACGGTGAGGTCGGCGGCGCGCGCGGCGGAGGCCGCGAGACCGGAGAGGGCCAGCGCGAGGGCGAGCGTGAGAGCGGGGATGTGTCTCATGATGCGAGTTGTTTTAGGAGGATTGGATGTTCAGCCCCGGAGAGGGCGACACCGGTGCCGCTGGCGGATAGAA
>JAITDF010000539.1 GCA_031282705.1 Opitutaceae bacterium
TGGGAGCACGCCTACTATCTGAACTACCAGAACCGCCGCGCGGACTACATCGCCGCCTTCTGGAATGTCATCGACTGGGACGCCGTCGCCGCCCGCCACGCAAAGGCGCTCGCCTGAGCCCGCGCGGCCCTGAGGCTCCGGCGTACCGCAGACTTCCAAGTCTGCTTCAACGCTCACGCCTGCTTGCGGGCTTGTTTTCCGGGTGCGGGCCTTTGCCGGCTTTTGCGGGCCTTCGGCCCGGAGCAGGTTTGGAAACCTGCGGTACGTCACGCCCCCGCGCCGTCAGCCGGTCGTAGCGCCTGCTGGCGTACCGCAGACTTCCAAGTCTGCTTCAAAACTCACGCCTGCTTGCGGGCTTGTTTTCCGGGTGCGGGCTTTTGCCGGCTTTTGCGGGCCTTCGGCCCGGAGCAGGTTTGGAAACCTGCGCTGCGTCACGCCCCCGCCCCGCGCCCGCGGCCCCTTTTTCTCCGCCAAAAGTGTGATTGCATGATGGCGGCGGCGCGGGCAATCATCGTGGTGTCATGCGTCTTTTTTCACTCCGGCTCACGTTTCTGCTCGCGGCATTTGTCCTGCCCCACGCCCTGCAAGCCCAGCGCGAAAAGCTGTCGCCCGAGGACTTGGAATACGTCGAAAAAACCTGGCCCAACGCCAAGGCCACCGGCACCAGCCTGCGCACGGAGGTGCTCGCGGAAGGCTCCGGCGACGCGCCCAGGCCCGGCGACCGCGTAAGCGTGCTCTACAAGGGGATGCTGCTCGACGGCACGGTCTTCGACCAGGCCGCCGACCCGGCGCGCCCGTTCGCCTTCCGGCTCGGCCGCGGCAACGTCATCGAAGGCTGGGAGGAGGGGCTGCAACTCATGAAACCCGGCGAAAAACGCCGCTTCATCATCCCGTTTGAGCTGGCCTACGGCACCCGCGGCGACCCGCCGAAAATCCCGCGCCGCGCCACGCTCGTCTTCGAGGTCGAGCTGCTCAAAATCGAGAAAGGCGAGCCGCCCCCGCCGCCCCCGCCGCCGAAAAAGAAGGCGAAGAAAAACGCCTGACCGCCGCCGCCGCCACCGGCGCCACCGGCGCGCCCGCCCCTTTGCCTTGCGCGGACGGCGCAACTTTTATCCGCGCCGCCCGTCCTTTCCATTCCCGGCTCGCCGCCCGTCGGTCGCGAGCCGGTTCCATTTTCATTCCAGACCTCCCTCCCATGCTCCTGCCTCCTTTTCCCAAGTCCGCACTTGCCGCCGGCATCGGTGCGTTTGTTTTGCTCGCATCCGCCGGATGCGAAAAAAAATCCGCCAAAGGCCCCGGCGAAGCCCCTCCCCCCGGCGCCCGCGCGCAGCCCGTCGAGGTCGTCGCCATCGAAAAACGCGACCTGGTCGAGACGCTCCAGCTCGTCGGCTCGCTCGCGCCCAACGAGACCGCGCAAATCCGCGCCGAAATCGCCGGGCAGGTGCGCGAGGTCCTGTTCGATGAGGGCCAGCCGGTGAAAAAGGGCCAGATCCTCCTGCGCATCGACGACTCCGAGCTGCGCGCCCAGCTTGCGCAGGCCGAGGCGCGCTTCGAGCTCGCCACGCAAAACCTCCGCCGCACCGAAAACCTCATCACCCAGCAATTCATCTCGCAGGCCGACGCCGACCAGACCCGCTCCGACTACAACGCCGCCAAGGCCGAGCTCCAGCTCCTCCGCGTGCGCCTCGACAAGATGGAAATCAAGGCCCCCTTCGACGGCATCGCCGGCGCCCGCACCGTCTCGCCCGGCGACTACGTGACCGCCACCGTCACCGCCACGCCCATCACCACGATCGACGACCTCAGCCGCCTGAAAATCGAGTTCCAGGTGCCCGAACGCTACAGCCTGCGCGTGCGCCACGGCACGCGCTTCCACGTGCGGGCGCGCACGCCGGACGGCGAGGACTCCGCCGGCGGCGAAGTCTATTTCGCCTCGGTCATCATCGACCGCGCCACGCGCTCGGTGCAGGTGAAAGGCTACGTGGACAACGCCCCCGTCTGGTTCCGCCCCGGCATGTTTGCAAACGTCGAGCTTGAGCTGGCCACCCACGCCGGCGTGCTCACCGTGCCCGAAGGCGCCATCCTCATCACCACCGAAGGCGGCGCCCAGATCGTCATCGCCCGCGAACGCGACGGCGGCTTCTTTGCCGACTTCATACCCATCGAAATGGGCATGAGGGAACGCGGCCTCGTCGAAATCTCCCCCCGCAAAAAAATCACCCCCGCCGCCGCCGGGGCCGCCCCCCCCGCCCCCGCCCCCGCCCTTGAGGCCGGCCTGCAAGTCGTCGCCTCCGGCGTCGGCGCGCTCATCCTCTACCAGGACGGCAAACTCGAACCCCGCCCCCTGCGCAAGGAATTCGCCCTCGGCGGAAACGAAACCCACGCGGAGGGCGCGCGCAAATGATCCTCTCCGACACCTCCATCAAACGCCCCGTCGTCGGCCTCGTCGCCTCCATCCTCATCGTCCTCGTCGGCCTGCTCTCGTTCACGAAACTGCCCGTGCGCGAGTATCCGAACACCGACACCGCCGTCGTCTCCGTCCGCACCACCTACCGCGGCGCCTCCGCCGAAGTCATCGAATCGCGCATCACCGAACCCATCGAAAAGGAAATCGCCTCCATCGACGGCATCCGCAACATCCAGTCCAACTCCAGGGACGAACAGTCCTACATCACCGTCGAGTTCAACATGAACCGCGACATCGACGCCGCCGCAAACGACATCCGCGACCGCGTCAGCCGCGCCCGCGGCCGCCTCCCCCTCGACATCGACGAACCCCGCATCGAAAAAGCCGACCCCGACGCCGACCCCGTGATGAGCCTCGCCTTCAACTCCGACCGCTACACCCGCCTCGAACTCGTCGAAATGGTCGAACGCCTCGCCATCCAGCGCATCCAGACCGTCCCCGGCGTCGGCTCCACCACCGTGCGCGGCCCCCGCTTCGCCATGCGCATGTGGATCGACAGCGACCGCCTCGCCGCCTACGGCCTCACCGTCGCCGACGTCGAAAACGCCCTCACCGCGCAAAACGTCGAAATCCCCGGCGGCCGCATCGAATCCATCGCCCGCGAATTCCCCGTGCGCGTCCAGGGCCGCATGGCCGAAGTCAGCGACTTTGAAAACCTCATCCTCCTCTCCAAGGACAACTACCACGTCAAGTTTGCCGACGTCGGCCGCGTCGAACTCGGCTCCGAAGACTACCGCGCCGAAACCTACTACAACGGCCACCCCACCGTCGGCGTCTCCATCGTCCGCCAGGCCAACGCCAACCTCCTCGACGTCGTCAACGGCGTGAAAGCCATCATCCCCGCCATCCAGCAAGACATGCCCAAAGGCGTGGACGTGGCCATCGGCTTCGACAGCTCCACCTTCGTCGAACGCTCCGTGCACGAAATCTACTCCACCCTCGGCGAAGCCACCATCCTCGTCATCCTCATCATCTTCCTCTTCCTGCGCGACTGGCGCGCCACCCTCGTGCCCCTGGTCGCCATCCCCGTCTCCCTCATCGGCACCTTCGCCGTCATGGCCGTGCTCGGCTTCTCCATAAACATCCTCACCCTCCTCGCCCTCGTCCTCGCCGTCGGCCTCGTGGTGGACGACGCCATCGTCGTCCTCGAAAACATCTACCGCCGCATCGAAGACGGCGAAAGCCCCATCCACGCCGCCATCTTCGGCACCCGCCAGGTCGCCTTCGCCGTCATCGCCACCACGCTCACCCTCGCCGCCGTCTTTGTCCCCGTCGCCTTCCAGTCCGGCCGCACCGGCCGCCTCTTCTACGAATTCGGCATCACCCTGGCCACCGCCGTGCTCGTCTCCGGCTTCGTCGCCCTCACCCTCACCCCCATGCTCTGCTCCCGCCTCCTGGAAGTCCACATGGAGGACGGAAAAAAGAAACACAACTGGCTCTATGAAAAAACCGAGCCCTTCTTTGAATGGTTCAACGCCTGCTACGAACGCGTCCTCCGCGTCACCATCAAACGCCAGTGGCTCGTCCTCCTCTTCTCCGCCGCCTTCGTCGCCACCGGCCTCTGGCTCTACACCCGCCTCCAGCGCGAACTCACCCCCTCCGAAGACCGCGGCATCTTCAACGCCAACCTCATCGCCCCCATCGGCTCCACCCCCGAATACCTCCGCCTCTACTCCTACGACATCGAGCAAATGATCCTCGCCGTCCCCGAGATGCAACGCACCTTCCACCGCACCGGCGACGGCGGCCGCGCCTACATCTACTCCACCCTCAAACCCTGGGAGGAACGCACCCGCAAGACCCAGGACATCACCGCCCTCCTCCGCCGCCAGTTCGCCGCCGAAGTCACCGGCGGCTCCGCCTTCGCAAGCCCCGTGCGCCCCTTCGGCCAGCGCGGCTCCGGCGTCCGCCTCGTCCTCCTCGGCAACGAATTCGACGAACTCCACCGCCTCGGCACCGGCTTCGTCCGCGCCATGCAGGAAAGCGGCATGTTCGTCCAACCCCGCGTGGACCCCCAGCCCACCAAACCCCAGCTCCAAGTTTACATCGACCGCACAAAGGCCGCCGACCTCCGCGTCCACGTCAGCGACATCGCCTCCACACTCGAATCCCTCCTCGGCAGCCGCCGCGTCACCGAATTCCAGCGCGGCAACCAGCAATACTACGTCATGGTCCAGGTCGAGGACGCCAAACGCGTCACCCCCGCCGACCTCGCCCGCCTCTACGTCCGCTCCACCGACGGCAACCTCGTCCAACTCGCCAACCTCGTCACCTGGAACGAAGACTCCGTCTCCGAAAGCTACCGCCACTTCGACCGCATGCGCTCCATCGTCATCTTCGCCCAGATGGTCGAAGGCCGCACCCTCGGCGACGCCGTGGACTTCCTCCAAGCCCGCGCCCGCGAAGTCCTCCCCCCCGGCTACACCATCGCCTGGGACGGCGAAATCCGCGAATTCGTCGAAAGCGGCAACGACACCTACATCCTCTTCGGCCTCGCCCTCGTCTTCACCTTCCTCATCCTCGCCGCCCAATTCGAATCCTGGATCCACCCCACCACCATCTTCACCGGCGTCCTCCTCGCCATCGCCGGCGGCCTCCTCGTCCTCTGGACCACCCGCTTCTGGGCCCCCGCGCCCATGACCGACAACCTCTTCTCCCGCTTCGGCCTCATCATGCTCATCGGCCTCGTCACCAAAAACGGCATCCTCATCGTCGAATTTGCCAACCAACTCCAAGTCGAAGGCAAAGACCCCTTCACCGCCGCCTTCCAAAGCGCCACCCTCCGCTTCCGCCCCATCCTCATGACCGCCATCGCCACCGTCCTCGGCGCCGTCCCCATCGCCTTCGCCCGCGGCGCCGGCGCCGAGACACGCAACCCCATGGGCATCGTCATCGTCGGCGGCCTCACCCTCGCCACCATCATGGCCCTCTTCGTCATCCCCATCATCTACATCCTCATGGACCGCATCTGCCGCCGCCTCACCGGAAAATCGAGCGCCCACGGCCTCATCCGCGCCGCCGAAATCGACCGCGAAACCCGCAAAATCGCCGAAACCGCCGGCACGGCCTGACCGCCCCCCGCCCCGCCCCGCCCCCGCCCCCGCGCCATTCCCCGCGCCGCACACGCCATGCGGCGAGCCGCACACGCCATGCGGCGCGCCGC
>JAITDF010000601.1 GCA_031282705.1 Opitutaceae bacterium
AAAACAGCACCACCAGCCCGAGCACCGGTATGACGAGGCCGATGGGCAGGCCGAAGGTGGTGGACGCATAGACGGCCAGGCCGAGCAGCCAGACGGCGGCGGTCAGCAGGAACACCGGCGTCCACACATAGGCGTAAACCTGCTGCGTCATCGGGCCGAAGCGGGCGCGCAGCACTTCTGGAAACGTGGTGGCGCGGAACTGGCGGAACCACGGCGCGAGGAACAGCACGTGGAAGCCGAGGCCGATGCAATTGGCGAGATATATGAACAGGATGCTCCAGCCGGCCTCGAAGGCCAGGCCGCCGTTGCCGGTGAAGGTGTTCGCGCTGATGCCGGCCATGAACGAGCTCATGCCCACGATCCACCAGGTGCCCCGCGAGTTGCCGCGGAAATAATCGCCGGCGCTCCGGCTGAAATTTTTGAAGACGATTCCGATGGCAATCATCAGCGCCAGATAGGCGGCGATGACGGCGTATTCGATCCAGTTTTGGGTCATAAAGTGAATGTATAAAATGAGCGCGGACGCGAGTGTTTATGTTTTTGGAATTTTGTAAGCGGCAAAACGCCGCCGCAAAAATGACAAAAAAGCACACGCGCAATGAATCGCGCCGGTTGTTTTTCCGGTTTTATTTTTTCGGTTTCACCGGGTTCATGAGCACGGCTTTGCCGTCATCCCAGAGGATGCGGTCGATGCGGCCGGGCCACTCGATGCCGACAAGGGTGCCCTGGGGGATTTTCCTGACGGAGAGCGCGGGTTCGTGCGCGTAGCCGGCGGGCAGCGGGGCGAGGAGGGCCGCGAAGCGCGGGTTGGCGGTGCTCTGGCTCGTGGCGGTGAGTTTTATATATTTGAGCGGGTCGTGGCCGGGCGCGCCCGGAAGATCGAGGGGCGCGTGGGCGAGCTCGAGGCCGGTGGCGGCGTTCACGCGGACGACCATGCGGGGCCGCGGGGAGCCGCCGGACGGGGCGACGAGAAACGTGCCGGCGTTTTTTTCCGCGCCGTCTTTTTCGGACACTTTCATGGTTTCCCATGTGATCATCTGCCAGGTGAAGGCGTGCGCGGCGCCGGCCTCCTCGATGTCGTCGAGCACGACGGCGTAGGCGGGGACGCCGTCGGCGGGGCGCATGTAGAAGGCGTGGCGCAGGGCCTTGGTGAGGGGGACGCCGCGCATGTTTTTGTTGTTTTTATTATAGGCGGACCTGGCGTCGATGAGCGCGTAGCCGAAGGCGTCGTGATTTATATAATCGAGCACGTCGCCGTCGGTGCCCAGCGCGGCGCCGGAGAGCGCCTGGCCTTTGCCATCGACGAGCACGCAACTGTGCGTGACGGTCTGGCTGCGGCCCTTCGGGTTCTGGTTGTTGCCGTAGCCGACATCGACGGCCCAGCGCTGGCCGAGGCCGTAGAGGGTGAAGTGGCCCTTGTCGGCCTGGTTGTGCGTGACGGGGATGTAGTGCCCGGCCTCGATGGCGAAATAGGTGTCGTCCTTTGTCCAGCCGGTGCGCCAGACGCACAGGCCGCGTTTTTCGAAATGCCCGCCGTAGGGCGCGGGGATGAGCCGGGCGGGGCTTTCGACCTGCGCGCCGAGGTGCTCGACGCCGAGGTGGTGCCAGGCGATCATCATGAGGTTTTTGTCCGCGCGGCGCGATTGCGTCCACAGCCAGGCGGCGAGCGGGTCGGCGCGCGCGGCGTCGTTGAAGCCGGAGGCGAGGAGCAGGAGGAAGGGCGCGCCGGTGCCTTTGCTCTCGGCGCGGTCGGAGTCGTAGCGGGAGTCGTTGCGCGCCTCGTAGCCGGACTCGCCGGGCAGGATTTGCATGGCGAGAAAATAGGAGACCATTTTCAGCTTCGGGTGTTCGATGAGGGCCCGGCGTTTTTCCACGCGGGCGAACGCCTCGGCGAACATGAGCGCGTTGCCCAGGCCGTATTGCATGTAGTCAATGCCCTCGACGTTTTCGCCCTTGTCGCCGAACGCCGCGCCGAGCCAGTTGGTGACGATGGTCTCGGCCATGCCCAGCCACTCGCGCGACTTGTCCGGGAAATCCTCGCGCAGCACGATGGCGAGCAGGCCGGCGGCGCCGCCGGTGACGCCGGAGAAATTGTGCGGGATGGTCCGGTTATGCCATTCGCCCGCGGGGTCGGCGAAGCTCGCGGCGAGCGATTCCACGCACTTGCGCGCCGCCTCGACGACGGGGGCGCGCTGCGCCGGCGTCATGAGGGGCGAGAAATAGTCCAGCCCGAGGGCCAGCGCGCGCATCATGTCGCCGCGCACGCCCACGAAAATGCTGCCGTTGACGGCGTTCACGATGGCGTCGTCGATGCCCGCGTGGAGGAGTTTGATCGCGTGCTCCTTGTATTTCCTTTTGCCGGTCATGGCGTGGGCGAAGCCCAGCGTTTCCATCCACCCGGAGAGGCGGCGCGGGAACATCTGCGTGAGGTTTTTCTCCTTGGTGTTGCGCGCGGCCTCGACAAACGCCACCGGGTCGGCGTAGTGCCGCGAGCCGGGTTCGCACACGCCGTCGGCGTAGGCGAGGATGGGGTCCCAGGTCGGCTTGTAGGCGGAGGACGCGACGCGGTCCTTGAGCGTCTTCATCCCGGCGCGATGGAAAAACAGCACCGGCTCCGGCGCGGCGGCGCGCAGCGCGGTTTGCGCGCAAAGGACGGGGAGCAAAAGAAGCGGGAGCAGCAGGGCAACCTGGCGCGGGACGGGCGGGCGGGTCTGGTTTTTCATGGGAAAATCGGGTGCGAAACGGCGGCGGACGGGGAAAAGGATGCGGTCGGAAGGGAGGAAAACAGGCATGGCGGGCGCGAAGCCTTCCAGCCAGGTTTGCCAAGTTTGCCAGTCAGGTTTGCAAGGGAACGGCGCCGGGCAACTCCGTCTTTACTATCCTCGTTAAGTTGGGAGGCGACGGGGGGCGGAGGCGGCGGGGGAGCAGGTGATGGAGGAGGAGAAGGGGGAAGGGGGAGGAGGAGGGGAAGCAGGTTTGGTTTCGAGCGGAGCGGCAGTCTGCCAGCCTGCGGCACATGGCACGCTCGTGCCTGACGAAAGACGAAAGACGAAAGAGAAAGAGAACGAGAACGATAAAGAGGTCTGCCTGCGAACCGGGGGCGGCGGGACGGAGGGTTGCGTTCAGAAGTCCTGCAAACGGCCTTCGCTTTTGGCGCCTTCTTGCAGGCGGGTGAAGATTTCGCCGATCAAATAGAGCGAGCCGGTCACGATGATCGGGGCGGCGGGGTCGGAGAGCGCGCAACGGCCGGGGGCGGGGAAAAGCGCCGCGATGCCGGCGCGATGCGTCCGCCCGGCGCAGGCGCGCGGCAGATACGACTCCAGTTCGGCGTGCGTGCAGGCGCGGGATTGCGCGGGCACGACGAGGTGGATTTCGCGCGCGTGGCGCGCGGCGACCGCGAGCAGGGCGCGGGCGCGGGCTTCGCCGAGCGCGCCGGTGATGATGACGAGCCGGCGTCCGCCCAGGCCGGCGCGGAGGCGGGCGAGGTTTTCGTCGAGCACCCGCGCGCCCTCGGGGTTGTGCGAGGCGTCGAAGATGAGGGGCTGGCCGCCCAGCGTCAGGCGCTGCCAGCGGCCGGGCCAGTCCACGCGCATGAGGCCGCGGGCGATGGCGGCGGCGGTCAACCGCCAGCGCGGGGGGAAGCGGCGGGCGGTGAGGGCGGCGGCGGCGGCGTTCCAGCGCTGGTAATCGCCTTCGAGGTTGGTGCGCGGGTAGTCCGCGCGCGCGAGGTCCGCGCCGTATTCCGCGGCGATGGAAAACACCGGGGCGCCGGCGCGGGCGGCGGCGGCGCGGATGACGCGGGCGGCGGCGGGCGGCACATGGCCGAGGACGACGGGGCGGCCGGGCTTGATGATGCCGGCTTTTTCGGCGGCGATTTTTCCCAGCGTGCCGCCGAGCATTTCGCAGTGGTCGAGGCTGACGGTGGTGATGACGGAGACTTCGGGCGTGACGACGTTGGTGGCGTCGAGCCGCCCGCCCATGCCGACTTCGACGATGCCGATGTCGCAGCGTTTGCGCTCGAACTGCCAGAAGGCCATCGCGGTCATGAATTCAAAGAAGCTGGGGTGGTCGCCGGGGTTTGCGCGGGAGACGTGCCCGGCGATGGGGCGGAGCGCGTTGGTGTAGGCGGTGATTTCCTCCTCGGTGAGCGGGGCGCGGTCCACCTGCACGCGTTCGCCGAGGCGCACGAGGTGCGGCGAGGTGTAGAGGCCGGTGCGCCAGCCGGCTTCGCGGAAGACGGCTTCAAGCATCGCGGCGGTGGAGCCTTTGCCGTTGGTGCCGGTGATGTGGATGACGGGCACGGCGCGTTCCGGGTGGCCGAGCGCGGCGAGCCATGAGCGCATGCGGTCGATGCCGTAGTTTACGCCGCGCGCCTTCAGGCTGAAGAGGTAGTCCTGCACGTCCGCGTAGGCGGTGAACGGCGGCGGGTGCGGTGCCGGCGGATGCGGCGGTGCCGGCGGATGCGGCGGCAGTGCCGGCGGATGCGGCGGCGGTGCCGGCGGGTGGTGCGGCGGCGGGTGTGGCGGGTGCGGCGGCGGCGGGGCGGCGGCGGGGGTCACGGGAGCGCGGGCATGTTTGGCCGCACCGGCACGGGAGGCACGGGAGACCTGGGAGGAGCGGGAGTGGGGATGGGCGGGGTGGTTTTCCGCGCCGGCGGCGGCCCTGTTGTTCGCGGCCTTCATTTTGTCATTTGCCGGGCGCGGGCTGGTCCTTCGCGCCGTCGCGCCGGTGGAGCACTTTCAGCAACGCGCCCAGGCGGTCGCGCATTTCGAGGCGGCTCACGATCTGGTCGATGAGGCCGTGCCCAAGCAGAAACTCCGCCGTCTGGAAACCGGGCGGCAGCGTCTGCTTCGTGGTGTCCTTGATGATGCGCGCGCCCGCGAAACCGACCAGCGCGCCGGGCTCGGCGAGGATGATGTCGCCGAGCGTGGCGAAACTCGCCGTCACGCCGCCCATGGTCGGATGCGTGAGCACCGAGATGAACGGCAGCCGCGCCTCCGCCAGCCGGCCGAGCGCCGCGCTGGTCTTGGCCATTTGCATGAGCGAAAAGATGCCCTCCTGCATGCGCGCCCCGCCCGACGCGCTGAAGATGACGCAGGGGGTTTTTTTCGCGAGCGCGGCCTCGATGGCGCGCGTGATCTTCTCGCCCGCCGCCGCGCCCATCGCGCCGCCGCAGAAACGGAAGTCCATCACCGCGAGCGCGACCTTGACGCCGTGGATTTCGCCCGTCCCGGAAATCACCGCCTCGGGCAGCCCGCTGTCCTTTTCGTAGCGCCGGATGCGCTCGGGATACGGCGCGGTGTCCGCAAACTTCAGCGGGTCGGCGGAGCGCACGCCGGGCGCGCTTTCCCTGAACGAGCCCTCGTCGAGCAGCGCCTTGATGCGCTCGCGCGCGCCGATGGGGAAATGGTAGCCCGATTTCGGCACCACCATGAGGTTGTCCTCGAGTTCCTTGTTGAAAACGATTTCCCCCGAGACGGGACACTTCGTCCACAACCCCTTGGGGATGTCCTTCTTTTTGACGACAACAGTCGAGTATTTCGGCTTGTTGAAAAGCGACATGGGCGGTGCGAGGAGCGGGCGGTGCGGAGAGCGGGCGGTGCGAGGAGAATGCGTTTGGGCGGCGTGGAAAAATGCGCTTGGACGGCGGCGTGGCGGTTTAATTAACCGTGGCCGAAGGTGACGACATCCAGCGTCAGGCAGCCGGCGCGCCGCAGCACGCCGGCACAACTGTTGAGCGTTGAGCCCGTGGTGAAAACATCATCGACAAGCATGTAATGTCGGCCGGGAGTTATGACGGCGCCGGGGGCGAGTGCAAAGGCATTTTTCAAGTTCGCCCGCCGGGTCTTCCGGCCGAAAGCCGTCTGCGAGGCGGTGTCCGCCGCGCGGCGCAGAAGCTCCTCCACGCGCGTCGCGCCGCCGGCCTCGCGCGCCAGGCGTTCCGCCAGCATGCGGCTCTGGTTGAACCCGCGCTCGCGCTCCTTGCGCGGATGCAGCGGCACCGGCACGAGCGCCGCGCCGCGCACGAAACGCAGCACGCCCTCCGCCCGCCGCGCCAGCGCCGCCATGTCGTCGAGCACGTGGAGGCCCTTGTGGTATTTCAACTCGTGCACGAGCGCGCGCGCCGCGCCCTTCATCAGCACCACCGTGCGCCCCTCGCGATAGGCCGGGGCCAGCCCGTCGCAATGCGGGCAAAGCCGCGCCCCGCCCCGCAACGCCTCCTCCGCGAATACTCCGTAAAACGGATATCCGCAGGTCGTGCAGCACGGCTCGCGCACGATCTTGATTTTCTCCGCGCACCTCGCGCAGACATGGCGGAGCGGCGGCGGCGGCGATGGCGGCGATGGTGGCGACGATGACAGCGGCGACGACGATGGCGATGGCGACGGCGGTGGTGGCGACGATGGCAGTGGCGGCGGTGGCGGTAGCGGCGGCGGCCCGCCTGTCCAGCCCGGTTCGCCCGGCTCGGAATCCTCCACGATGTCCCCGCAGCCCACGCACACCCGCGGGAAAATCACATCCGCCACGGCGCGAAGGATTTTTCGCGAACCCTGCGAAAGCCGCCGGCCGGTTGGTTGAAATAAAGACATCAGGGAACCTCTAAAAATTCCATTTTGAACAGAAGGAAACAAAGGAAACGAAGATAAAAAACAAAGAAAACCCTGGTTTAACGGCCGGCTTGAAATTGTTTTACTGACTGATGTTACGCAGTCGGCAGATTTTGGTAGCCGCGAGCACCACGAGGCAAACGACGGCGGTCTCGGCGAGACCGCCCAACCAAAATCTGCCGACTGCGTAACATCAGTCAGTAACCACGGATGGGCACGGATAAAAAACTTCAAAACG
>JAITDF010000655.1 GCA_031282705.1 Opitutaceae bacterium
GCGCCGCCAGCGGCGCCGCCGCGAGGATGGACAGCGCAAGGCGAGTGAGAGGGCGGATATGTTTTTTCATGATAGCTTGGGAAAATTTGAAGGCGATTGGTTGTATCTGGTGCCGCCGGCTCATCCGCGCGGGGCGAATTGCCGTCGATAATTCGCGGGCGTGCGCCCGGTCCGGCGGGCGAACGCCCGATGGAATGCCACCGCGTCGGCATAGCCGGTTTCGCCCGCGATTTCCTTGATCGTCCCGCGGGTCTCCCGCAGCAGGCGCTGGGCTTCGTTCATGCGCAGGCGCAACAGAAACGCCGCGGGGCGTTCGTTGAATGCGGCCGTGAAAAGCAGCCGGAAATGCGCGGCGGAATAACCGGCGCGCCGCGCCATCTCGTCCACCGTGACCACGCCGCCGCGCGTGCGGGCCCAGGTCATGATTTGATGCAGGCTTTCCGCGCTGGATGTTTCCTGCGGCGGACGCGATGGCGCGGTTTGCAGGAAACGTCCCAGCAGCAGCGTCAGTTGCGCCGCCCGCAAAGCGGTGTTCACGGCGTTCGCGGGCCGGGTGGCGAGTTCCATCGCGCGCGCCACATCGCGATCCACGGAGTTTGCATTGGGGCCGGCGAGCAGGGCGAATCCCTGCTTCCTGCCCGCCCACGCACGCAGCACGGCATTTTCGGAATCCGCCGGCTCCTCCAGTGCAAAATGCTGCACGGACGCGCGGACGCGCCCGCCTCCGGCGACGCCGCCGGAAAACGGCGTGTGCGGGAATATCAGCACACTTTCCCCCGATTTCAGAAAAAATTCCGGCGCGCCGCCCACGCGCAGCCGCAGCCGGCCCGCGTGCACGTGCAGCAAATCGAAGTGCGGCCACGCCACCGGCGCGATGGCGTGCCGCCGGTCGAACTGGCCGTAACTGTGCAGCAGGAGACGCGGCATGGTGTTAGTATCAATAGATCGGCGTTTCTATCAATTGAAAAAAAAGCCGCGTCCCGGCATTATCTCCGGGTTCCATTCCGACAATGTTCGGAAATATCAATCCAAACCCGCCATGACTTCGCGCGAACGCATCCTTGCCGCCATCAACCACGAGCGTCCTGACGGAATCCCATGTGATTTCCACGGCATGGACGCCTGCAACAAGGCGCTCTTTTCCCGGCTCGCGGCTCCCGATTATCCCTCGCTGATGGATCGCCTCGGCTACGATATGATCGACATCCGGGGCATCGTCGACCCCGACTGGGTCGCACCGTTCCCGAAGGTGCGCGAACTCGGCGGCGGCGAGTTTCAGGACTGGCTCGGTTTTAGAAAAAAACGCATGCAGACGGCCTTTGGCGAGATCACCGAGCACTCCGACTTTGTGTGGAAAAACGCGCAAACCGTAGCCGACCTGGCCGATGGCGGGGCATTTGTCTTTCCCAAGGTCGAATGGTTCGATTTCAGCACGATGCCGGGCCGGCTCGACCCATTCGCCGGCCGCGCCGTCATGGCGTCGGGGGCGAGCGTGTTCCAGCATCCCACGCTGGTGCGCGGGCTCGATAATGTGCTTTGCGACCTCTACGAGGCGCCCGAACTTGTCGGGCATCTCAGCAAATTATACACCGACTTTTATCTGGCTTATTTCGACCGCATGCTCACCGCGTGCGCCGGCAGGATAGACATCCTGCGTTGCGCCGACGACTTTGGCACGCAGCAGGCGCTTCTCATCAAGCCGGAGTTTTTCCGGCGGTTCTTTCGCAAGCCACTCAAGAAACTCGTCGATCTCGCGCACAGCCACGGAGTGAAGTTCATGTTTCACTCCTGCGGATCGATCCGTCCGCTCATACGTGATCTCATAGAAATCGGCGTGGACATCCTCGATCCCATCCAGCCCAAGGCTGTTGACATGAACCTCGCCGACCTCAAGGCGGAGTTTGGCGCGAAAATTTGTTTTCACGGTTCGGTCTGCACGCAAAGCACGCTGCCCGACGGCACGCCGGAGGACGTGCGTCGCGAGGTATTTTCTCGGCTCGAATTATTCAAAGGGGAAGGCGGTTTCATCCTCGCGCCCGCCCACATCGTGCAGCCCGACGTGCCGGTTGAGAATATCATCGCGCTGTATGACGCGGCCCGGCAATTCAACGCGCGCCAGGCGCCGGCGCGTAATATAAAATTTCTTCATAAGCCCGCGCAACCAGCATTGATCAAAAACACCTTGCCATGAACCTCCCCGATAAACTCGTCATCTCCGCCGCCGTCTTCCTGACGGCTTCAACAAGCATCCTCGCCGGCATGGCGGGCGCGCTCAAGGCCGGTCCGCAGATATTTGAGCAGACCGACCTTTTCGAGGTCGGGAAAGGCGGTGATTTTGCGTCGTTCCGCATCCCGTGCCTGGTTGTTTCCAATAAAGGAACCGTTCTCGCGTTTCTCTGTGCGCGCCGGACTGTCTCCGACTGGGCGGACATGGAAATGGTCATGCGCCGCAGCACCGATGGCGGGCGGACATGGGAGGCGCCACGGGTGGTTGTGGATAAAAAAGGCGGAAAGGGGACGGTGGACAACGCCTCGGCGGTCGTGGACCAGCGCACAGGGCGGATTCATTTCCTGTATCAAATCAATTACGCCAGGGTTTATCATATGCACAGCGGCGATGACGGCGCGACCTTCAGCGAGCCGGCGGACATCACGCCCGCGATCGAAAAATTGCGCCCCGGCTATAACTGGACGGTCGTCGCGCCCGGCCCCGGTCACGGACTGCAAATGAGCAACGGCCGTCTTGTCATCCCGATCTGGCTTTCCAACGGCGGCGGCAAGGCGCACCGTCCCTCGGTGGCGTCGGTTTTATACAGCGACGACAACGGCGCGTCATGGCGGGCCGGCGACATCGTGCCCGACACGATAAAAAACCTCAGCGAAACCGCCGCCGTGCAGTTGGAGGACGGTCGCGTGATGCTTTTCCTGCGCAACGAGGACACGGCGCATTACACGCACGCGGTTTCATATTCCAAGGACGGCGCGACGGGCTGGACGGCGCCTGAATTTCATCCCGATTTATATTCCCCCATTTGTTTTGCCACGGCTATTCGCCTGAGTGCCTCCACTGTGGGTGACGAAAAATCACGGCTGCTGTTTGTCCATCCGAACAACCCGGGCAACACGGAGGTGATCCGTCCGGCTTGGGGTATCCGGCCGCGCGACAGCATGACGGTGCGGGTGAGTTACGATGAGGGGAAAACGTGGCCGGTTCACCGCATGCTGTCGCCGGAGCGCTGCGGCTACGCGGATCTCGCCATCGGCGCGGACGGGATGATCTATTGTTTATACGAGCGCGGTTATATAAAGGGAAACAACCTCAACGTCCGTTATCTGAGTTTCGCCCGGTTCAATCTTGAGTGGCTAAGCCACGGCGCCGACAGTGCCGATCTCACGCCTTGAGGCCGGCGCCCCCGGCGACGAGCCATCATAGGGGACGGGCAACCTGTGATCAGGCAGGTCGTTTATAAGGGATGGGGAGAATGGAGGCCAGGCGCGCGAACGCCTCCGTGCGCGAAAGGGTTTTGGAGAAAAGCGACGACGTGCCGAGCACGAGCACGTTGGCGCCGGCGGCCAGGATCGCGGGGATGTTTTCCCAGCTCACATTCCCGTCGGCGGCGATGTCCAGCGCGGGATTGTGCGCGTCGGCCCACGCGCGCGTCTCCGCGATTTTCGGCAGGCACCACGGGAGCAGGCGCTGGCCGGCGAAGCCGGGGGTCACGGTCATCACCGTCACCTGCCCGACCAGCGGCAGCAGGTGTTCGAGCGAGCGCACCGGCACCTGCGGCGAGACGGCGACGGCCGGCGTCGCGCCGAGCGCGCGGATGCGCTCGATGAGCGCGACGGGGTGGCGCGTGGTTTCCGGGTGGAACGCGATGCGCGCGCCGGGCAGCGTGGCGAATTTTTCCACAAAATCCTCCGGGCTCCCGACCATGAGGTGCACGTCGTGCGCGAAATCCCCGCGTGACGCCATCGCGCGGCAGAGGTCGGCGCCAAGCGCGAGGTTGGGCACGAAGCATCCGTCCATCACGTCCTGGTGCAGGAGGCGCACGCCGTGCGCGGCAAGGCAGTCAAGCTCGGCGCCGAGCGCGAGAAAATCCGCGCACATCATCGAGGGCGCGGGCAGCACCGCCGGCCGCGCCGGCGCGGGCGAGGGCGCGGTCGCCGGTGCCGGCGCGGGGGTTGCCGGTCGCGGGGGATTCATCGGGGC
>JAITDF010000678.1 GCA_031282705.1 Opitutaceae bacterium
GAGTGGGCGCGCCTCGACTCCGCGCGGCGCAATGCGATCCTGCGCGCCAACGCCGCCGCCCTCACGGCCACGACGAAAATGCGCGACCGCCACCACGACTGGGCTGAGGAGCTGGACGGCTTCCGCGGCATCATAATCAAAGCGTTTCCCGAACTGCAAAAACAACCCACAACCCGACATGGATTGAGTATATGAAAACGACAAACCGCATCCGCATCACCAAACCCGTCGTCGCCACGCGCGCCGACGCCGAAACCATGCTCGGCGAGATCGCCGAGGCATCCGCCCTCCGCGCCGGCCTCGTCGCCGAACTGGAGGGGCGCATCGTCGAAATCCGGCAGGAATACGAGGGGAAAATCGACGCCCTCGACCGGGACGTCGAACTCAAGACCAGCCTGCTCAAGCAATGGGCCGAGGCGAGCCCCGAGGAGTTCACCGACAACCGCAAAAGCATCGACCTGCTGCACGGGCGCCTGGGCTTCCGCACCGGCACGCCCAAGCTCAAGACCCTCGCCGGCTGGACGTGGGAGCGCGTGATGGAGGCCCTCAAAAAGGACTGCCTGGGCGCGCAATTCGTGCGCGTGAAAGAGGCCGTGGACAAGGAGGGGCTGCTCTCCGCCCACGCCGCCGGCGCGCTCGTCGATGCGCAACTGCGCGGCATCGGCGTGCGCGTCGTTCAGGAGGAGGGATTTTTCGTCGATCCAAAAACCGAGGAGACCGCGCCATGAAACCCAGACGCACCAAACCCCGCGAGCCGGGCCTGTTTGAGACCCACGCCCTCAATAAGGAGCGCGCCTACGTGCGTAGAATCGTGGTGGAATACCTTTGCGAGGGCAGCAGCGACTCCCGCGATGCACTCATCATCAAAGAGCAAATCGCCGACGCCGGGGGTGTCATTTCGCGGACAACCCTGGCCATTGCCGGCGTGTCCCTGCGCGCCACCCCCAAGGGCTGGCGCGTGCTTCACCACCGCCGCGTGATTTTCTCCGGCAAAACCTTCGCGGATTTTATAAAGGAATTTTTCCCCGCCGATGCGGAGAAAGCCTAAACAAACACCACCCATGACACCCCCCGCCATGACACCCGAAACCATAGGCCATATCGTCACGCAGGGCGGCGTGCCCTGCACGCTTTACAACGCCTCGATGTCGAGAATCGGCGGCGTGCTCATCCCCGGCGAGCCCGTTGTTTTTTTCACCAAGTCGCGCGACGCGCGGCGCGCCATCGAGCGCACCAGGCGCGTCGGAGACGCGCTCAAGGGCTCGATGGTCGATGACTGGATACGCCTCTCGCCGCTGCAAAGCGGACGCCCCTACGACATCATGCCCGTCATGCGCTCGCATGTCGCGGCGAAAACGGGACAGGGGCAACAGGAGGGCGCGGCCTCGTGAACAAGCCGCGCAAACACGTCCTTATGTTCCAGCCGCGTTTTGCGCGGCCGGTCGAGGCCTGGACAAAGCGCCAGACCATCCGCGCGCGCGGCGCCCGCGTCATCCGCCCCGGCGATCTGCTCGATCTGCGCGAATGGACGGGCCTGCCCTACCGCAGCAAGCAGCGCCGACTCGGCCTCGCCGAGTGCACCTCGGTCGATCCGGTTTTCATCGGGCAATATGCCCTGCCGGTCTCCGTCTCCGGCGAGGAACTTTGCGCGGAGGGGCGCGAGCATTTTGCCCGCGCCGACGGCTTCGAGAACCTCGCGCAAATGCACGACTGGTTTTCCCGTGTCCACGGCCTGCCGTTCACCGGCAATCTCATCAAGTGGCAGCCGGTGAACGGTGCGCCCAAAAGCAACGCCACCGTGCTCGACGCGTGCTGCGGGTCGAGGATGTTTCATTTTGAAAAGGACAGCCCCGACATTCTCTACGTGGACAACCGCGACGGCGTCTTCAGCAGCCGCGATCCCGACCGGCGCGGCGGCGTGCGCGTGGCGCG
This sequence comes from Opitutaceae bacterium, assembly GCA_031282705.1. GTDB lineage: Bacteria > Verrucomicrobiota > Verrucomicrobiia > Opitutales > Opitutaceae > Termitidicoccus. Next base: position 1,933 of record JAITDF010000678.1, read on the forward strand.
CGTGCAGCCCGACATCGTCGCCGATTTCACGGCGCTGCCCTTCGCGGACGGGCGCTTCCGCGTGGTGATTTTTGACCCGCCGCACTTGGGAAAAATCGGCGACCGCAGCATCATGCGCGCGATTTACGGGCGCCTGCCAAAGCAATGGCAGGCGCTGATAGAGCAGGGCTTTCGCGAGTGCTTCCGCGTGCTGGCGCCGCACGGCCTGCTGATCTTCAAGTGGAATGCCACGCAAATCCCGGTATCGAAAATTTTGATACTCACGCCGCATACGCCGCTGGTCGGCCAGCGTTGCGGCAAGGCCGCGCGCACGCACTGGCTCATTTTCAAAAAGCAGGGGGAACAAAACGAACGAAAGGAAACCACCCATGACTGACAGACAGCTCTTCAAATACCGTGCCGAATGGCACAAAGCCTGGCGCGTGCTGCGCGCCACGCCCGGCGCGTTGCGCGAGGGCCAAAAGGAGCGCGACGCGCGGATGCGCTGGCACCTGCTCGTCGGCGCCGTGTATCTGCGCGGGCTGGACGCGGGCAAACCCAAATCCTCGACCGTGCTCACCAACGCCGAGTTCGACGCATTTCTGAAGCGTTGCGCCGCGACGCACAGCGCGGCCTCGCTGCAAGTCCAGCTCGACCTCGATGCACAGCCGTTGCTGCGCGCCCTTTACGCCGCCGCGCCACTCTTCGACCGCATGGGCTTCGACCCTCGCGCCGAGAGGCGCGAGGCGTATCTGCGCGGCATCTACCGCCGGCAGCAGCAGCCCGCCGTCGCGGCGGGCGCTCGCGAGCTGTCCATCGAGGAGATGCCCGACGAGGATTTGCAACGCGTGCTCGTGGCCCTTGCGCACACCGTGCAGCACGCCACCGGCGAGCCGCACGGGCACCCCTTCACCGAGCACGTGAGCGGCCGCGCGGCGCGCAACGCCGCCACGCACCACGTCGGCGCGCGCAGCGGCAATGCCGGGCCGTCCGCGCCCCCGCGCACGTTGCCGCGCGATACCGCCGCCGCCGGCGCGCACAACGACAACGACACCTCCGCCGATGAAAACGACTGGCCGTTTTAACCAGCTGCCCGCGCCGATCCGCGCCATGATCCTCGCCGGCAAGGGGGAGTGGTCCTTCCGGGCGCGGCAGGCGCGCTGCTGCTTTGAGTATGCGTTCGTCCGCGCCGCCACGCCGAAGGAGGCCATGCACCGTGCGCGCGCGACGCCCGTGCGCGAGCGCACGCGGCGCTTCGTCACCACCGGAGAGGACCCCTACGCGCTGGAGGTTTTTTTCGAGGGTCAGTGGTTCGAGATCGACCCCTACGCCGACGCCGCCGGCGAGGAACGCATCCTGGAGCAGGCCATTTCCGCACTCCGCGCGCGCGCCGATCCGGTGCCCGTCGGCGCCATCTGCGCCGCCGCCAACACCCCCGCCGCCGGATGAAAAACGCCCTCAAAAACGCCGCCGAAAAAAAAAGAAAAAAAACCTCCTCTTCGACTTGCTGTGCCCCCCACGTGGAGTGAATAGACTGCCCGATGAAAACCACCTCTGAAAAAACACCGCTCATGACCGCGCCGCACGAAGACGATTTCGGCTTTTTCGGCACGATAAAAATCAACGAGAACCTCACCGCCGCCGAGGCCCAGGCCGCTTGGGAATGCGCGATGGAGACCATGACCGCGCTCACCGGCGGCAATGCGACCCAGGCGAGAAACTTCCTCCGCAGCCGCGGCGGCCGCCACTTCGCCGACGACACCTCCTTCTATCGCGGCTCCCTCGCCGAGCGCATCCGGCAGGCGGCGGTCGGCAACTACATGCCCCTCGCCCTCGCCCGCGTGCCGGCCGACAAACTCTACGAGCGCGACCCGGCCTCCGACTCATGAGGCGCGCCCCCGCAACTTCACCGGCGCCCGCGCCGCGCAGGACGCCCGATGGACTGCCGCACCTTGCCGGAGTTGCCGAGCGCGACGTTGGAGCCGGAGATGTTTCCGTCCTGAAGCGCATTTCCCCAGCCGAGGTCGCGGCGGACGAGCTGGTTTACGTAGGAGGAAAAATTCATGCCCATTTCGCCGGCGCGGCGGCGGGCCGCGGCAAGCAATTCCGGGTTTGGCCAGGAGATACCGTGTGTGATTTTGTCTTTCGCCATGCCGGCATGGTGCCACGGCGCGGCGGCGGCGCAACCGAAACCATTTGCAGGGTTGAAAAAAGTTGCCAACCTCGCGGCATGTCATCCGCGAAAAAATCCGCCGCCGCCGTCCCGCCCGCCTCCCTCCCGCCCCCACGCCCGGTCATTTCCTGGTCGGGCGGCAAGACCCGCCTCATCAAACACCTGCTGCCGCTGATCCCGCCGCACACCGCCTACGTCGAAGTTTTCGGCGGCGGCCTCGCGCTTTTCTGCGCAAAAGCACCCAGCCGCGCCGAGGTCATCAATGACATCAACGGAGACCTCGTGAGCTTTTACCGTGTCATTAAATACCATCTGCCGGCGCTCCTCGCCGAACTCGGCATGGTGCCCAACTCGCGCCGGGATTTCGAGGATTACATAGCGCAAATCGGCCTAACCGAGATACAGCGCGCGGCGCGGTGGTTCCTCCGCAACAAACTCAGCTTTGCCGGCCACGGCGAGAACTTCGCCATCGCGCGCACCCAGGCGCTCTCCTCGCGCGCGCGCCGCCTCGCCGCCATCCGCGCCCTCAACCGCCGCCTCGATCACACGACAATCGAATGCCGCGACTGGAGCGTCATCCTCGACACCTACGACACCCCCGACACCTTCTTTTTCCTAGACCCGCCCTACTTCGACGACGGCGGAAATTACGCAGGGTGGACCCCCGGCACTCTCGCCAGCCTCTGCGCCCGCCTGCAAACCCTCAAAGGCCGCTGGCTGCTCACCTACCAAGACATCCCCGAAGTCCGCGCCCTGCTCCCCGGCTGCCGCTTTCACGCGGTAAGCCGGCAAAAAGGCATCGCCAACATCGACGGCGCCACGCGCGGCTGCCGCTACAAGGAGGTCGTCGTCACGCCCCCCGCAAAAAAAATCGAATTTTCCTGAAAAAGACGTTGACGAGTGTGACTTAAAGTTACACTCTCCCTCTGAAATGAAATTCACTGCGACGCTCTTCAGAGGCTTCACCGAAGGAAAAGGACTCAACCCCGAAAATTTCCCCGGAGGGCTTCATTTTACCGAGGCGGCCGGTTACGCCGCCCAATACGCGGAAGGCGACGATGGCGTCCTCGTAAAGGCGAAGGTCGCGCTAAGCAATGCCCTCGACCTCCGCCCGCTTTTTTCCGGAGGAGCGGTAACGCGGACAAAGGTCGAATCTCTGCTTTTGGAGAACGGAATCCCGCTGGCGATACCGGTGGAAAAATGGTGGTCGACAGACGGTCGCGGAAACGTTTGGGCCGCGACCCTCGATGAGGCTTTCAACAAAAAAGACGAGTGGGGATTTGAGTGGAATGAGTTTAACCCCAACGAGGATTTGACCGACGCCATCGCGCCGGCGATCAGAAAAATGGGATTCGACGGAATCGTTTTTAATGAGCATGGGAGGGGTGGCGAAGTCTCGGTGATTGTCTTCGCCGCCTCCGCCATCTCTGAAATTGTGGAGTTGTTCCAATGAACGAAAAACTGCGTGCATTCGTTGCCGCCATTGAAGCAGGCGGCAACCTTGTCGGACGCGGACACGCCCCAAGAATTAAGGTTGGCTCATTGGGTCATGAACGCCGAAAAATTTTAGAGGCAATCCCAGGCACCATCACGCGCCAGCGTTGGCGCAGAAGTTGTCAATCGTGGACTTATGCCGAGGCCGCCGAGTTGAGCGCGGCGGATATCAGCCGCGCGGCGAAGTGGATAAGATTACGGGAAAAAATCCGGGAGAACCTCTCTCCTCCCTCCCCGGTTCCCAAGCGTGCCGACTGGGAAAAAAACAGGGAGGAACGTAAGGCACTCTATGCCGGGAAACAGTGGCGAAAGGTCCTTTTAGAGGAACTCGCGGCCGCCGACCTGTGCCTCTCCGATGCGTTTGCCGCGCGCATCGCTCCCGGCTACATCAGGCGGGCGAAAAAAGCCTGCGTTTGCCTCACTTTCAAACACGCGGGGCAGGATCACCGCCTGTTTTGGAACGGGGAAACGTTCATTGAGCAACGCAGGGCGGCACGCTGGCTGCCCTGGGATATGCCCGTCCCATTTCGCGCACGGGAAGCAGCGGAATCGTTTATGAAGAAGTATCCCAAAAAAACGGGTTATACCTTGAGGCTGCGCGATGCGCATCCGCCGCCGACGGAGGCACGTGCCACCTCCGTCTTGAGCTTTGCCCTAAAACACGGGATAATAACATGACGCCAGACCGATACAAAGCCATGCGGGAAGCCATCGGCAGCGTGACCGAGGTCGCCCGTCGCCTGGGTTGTTCGCGACAAGTGGTCCACCGCCGAGAGGCCGGCACGGTGCGGATCACGGGAGAGGCCGCACTTGCGCTCACCGCACTTGCGTTTGAAAGCCGGGGCAAAAAAAAGCCGCTAAGCCGGCCTTAATCCAACGTTAAGGGCCGCGAAAACGTCCCAAACCTTTGATTAATTGCCGGGTTTTTGGCTTTTCCACCCAAACCGGCGCCGGGCGGTAAAAATTTCTCCGCCAGCCCGCCCGCGCCGAGATTTTCATAGGTAAACCCCCGCCCGCATTAACCCTTTTTCAACCCTATTAAGGGTTTTTCACCCCACCCAAACCAACTGCAAAAACTCATCTGAAATGGGAAGCAGGTTTGGAAACCTGCGCTACATAGGCGGCTCATGGCTAAAATCTGATTTTCATTGGCGAATGGTATAAGAGAACGAGAACGATTGGCACGGCGCTCCCATGCTCCGGCTTGCGCGGGGGCGGTTTTTGGCCCATGACAACCGGCGCTCCCGCTCCGCCCGTGGAAAACCCAGCCTGCACCGCCAATTTTTTTGCCCGTCGCGACGCGCGTCTGGCCGCGTTGCGCGCGGTGCTTGCCGTGCTCCTGCGCGACCACCCGCGCATCACGCTTGAAATCGGCTGCGGCCACGGCCACTTCCTCACCGCCTACGCCGCCGCGCAACCCGTTTCACTTTCGGCATTTCACCAGCTCGCAACCGCCGCCGCCGCCCGCCCGCCGGCACCGGCGGACGCGACACCAGCGTCCGCGCAGGCGCCTTTCTGCGTCGGCATCGACCTCGTCGGCGAACGCATCGAGCGCGCCCGCCGCAAGGCCGCCCGCGCCGGACTCGAACCGCGCCTCGCGTTCCTCCAAGCCGAGGCGGGCGACTTCCTCGCCTCGCTGCCGGCCCATGTGGCCTTTGCGGATATTTTCATTCTGTTCCCCGACCCTTGGCCGAAACGCCGCCACCATAAAAACCGGCTCATCCAGCCCGAAATCCTCTCGGCGCTCGCCGCGCGTTCCGGCATCGGCACGCGCCTGTGCTTCCGCACCGATTACGCCCCTTATTTCGAGGATGCCCGTGAAACCCTGGCCGCGCACGCGGACTGGGAGATCGACCCCGCGCTCCCGTGGCCATTTGAACAGGAGACCGTTTTCCAAAATCGCGCCAAAATCTGGCAATCCTTTGTCGCCCGGCGGATTTTTTGACCACGCCCATGTATTTCTCATCCATTTGCATAAAAATAAATTGGGAAACACGATGTTCAATAATAAATGGATTAGCAGAGTTTTTGCTGTCAGGGATAAGCATTGTTTATTTCTTTGGTTGCCGAGGGAAGTGACATTTGCCTAGGTTGCCGCCCTTTCATACACCGATTTTTCGCTGCCTGCGCATCTTCGCATCATGACCCGTGGTAAAAAACCAACCTTGCTGCCCATAGGCTTCCTCGGAGCCTCCGCCCCGGTCATTGCCGCCCCGGAAACAGGCGCCCACGCGGGAATCTCCACCGCCGCTGAGACGCTGTTTCACATCGGCCCGCTCCCGGTCACGAACAGCATGGTCACGAGCTGGGTTATTGCGCTCGCCCTCATCGCTTTCGTCCGCCTCGCCATCCGCCGTCCCAAACTCGTTCCCACCCGCGCCCAGGCCTTGGTCGAGAGCGTGGTGCAGGGGATACTCAACCTCATTTCGCCCATCACGGGCAAACACGTCGCCAAGCACGCCTTCCCGCTGCTCATCGCCCTCTTCTGCTTCATCCTGATCCAGAACTGGAGCGGCCTCCTGCCCGGCGTGGGCTCCCTCTTCATAAGTGAGCACGGCGAATGGAAAGAACTCATCCGCCCCGGCAACGCCGACATGAACAGCACCATCGCGCTCGCCATCGTGGCCATGGCGGCCTGGGCGTGGTTTGTCCTGCGCCACGCCGGTCTCAAGTATTTTGTCTCCCACACGTTCGGCAACAAAGCCGACCGCCGGGAAATCCCGCTCCCCATCCATCTCTTGCTTACGGTGATATTCATCGGGGTCGGCGTCGTGGAGCTGATTTCGATGGTTTTCCGTCCGGTTTCACTCTCGTTTCGTCTTTTCGGCAACGTCTTCGGCGGGGAAAACCTCATGCATTCCATGTTCGGCATATTCAAGTGGGGGCTGCCGATCCCCTTCTACTTCCTCGAAATCCTGATCGGCGTGGTGCAGGCGCTCGTCTTCACGCTCCTCGTCGCCGTTTACATCGGGCTCGTCTGCAACCACGAGGAAGACGAACACGCACCGGGAGCCGCCACGCACTGACCGAACCCATTTCCCGCCGGGAGCGTGCCGAAGTTTGCGCGCACGGCGGAAATCCAGCCAGCCAACAACCAGCCACACAACCACCAACCAACCAACAACAACCATGATCGACATCATCGCACAAGCCTCCACCGGAATCACCGGCAGCATCCAGGGCGCCCTCGGCTGCCTCGGCGCCGCCATCGGCGTGGGCATGGTCGGCACGAAGGCCGTCGAGGCCGTCGGCCGCAACCCCGGCGCGTCCGGCAAAATCCTCGTCCAGGCCATCCTCGGCATGGCGCTCGCCGAAGCGGTCGCGTTTTACGCGCTCTTCCTCGGCAAGTAAGCCGCGCCCGGCCGCGCCGCCGCCACCCGGCGGCGCGGCCCCCTTCCTCCCGTCCCCCGACCCGTTTTTCCTCAACCCGCCATGACACTCGCGCCGCTCCCAATCGCCGCCGGACTCAGCGACACCATCACGCAGATTGCCCGCCAATTCGGCATCGACATCCCGCTCCTCACCGCGCAGATACTCTGCTTCAGCATCGTGGCGTTTCTGCTCTGGAAATTCGCCTTCAAGCCCGTCCTGGCCACCCTCGACGAACGCCAGAAAAAAATCGCCGACGGCCTCGACTACGCCGAAAAAATGAAAGCCGGGCTCGCCGCCGCCCAGGCCCGCGGCGAGGAAATCCTCCGCGACGCCTCGCTCCAGGCCCGCCAAATCATGGCCGACGCGCAGCAAACCGCGAAAGCCTTCGCCGACGCGCGGCAAAAAGAAGCCATCGAAAAAGCCGGCGACATCCTCGCCAAGGCCCGGCAGTCCCTCGAACTCGAACACAAAAAAATGCTCGCCGACGCCCGCGGCGAAATCGCCCGCCTCGTCGTCGCCACCACCGAAAGCGTCCTCGCCAGAAAACTCACCGACGCCGACCGCGCCGCCTACAACGAAGCCGCGTCGCGGGAACTCATCCAAAACTGAACCCCGCGCCTCCGCTCCCGCGCCCTCCGTCCCGCCCGTTCCACGTCGATGAAACCCGACAAACCATCCCGCCAGCTCGCCCGCCAATTATACACCCTCAGCCTCGCGGCGGACGGGCGCGTCTCGGCTGAACGCGTGGCGGGCGTCCTCGCCTGCCTCGAAAAAAATCCCCCGCCGCGCCGCCACCTCGCCGTCCTCAAGGCCTACCGCGCCCTCGTCGCCGCCGGCCTCGCCCGCGGCGAAGCCCGCATCGAGCACGCCGGCCCGGTCTCCGACGCCACCCTCCAGGCGATCGCCGCCGCCATGTCCGCCCGCTACGGCCGCCCCATCGCCCCCGCCGCGAAACCCGCCCCCGCCCTCCTCGCCGGCCTCCGCGTCCGCGTCGGCGACGACCTCTACGACACCTCCGTCGCCGGCAAACTCGCTACCCTCGCGGCTAATGACTAAAAGACAACCCATGAATAACAAAAGAAATCTCACACAGGGAGAATGGTCTGCATTGTGTCAAAAACTTAGAATGATAAATCCCACAACACTTGCAACCTATTCAGAGATTGGTGTATATTGGGACAATCATCCTCTTACTCCAGAAGGATTGATTTCCGGCCTGTCCAATGGATTGGTGATTGAAGATAATCATGGTGCTGCGTTGGAATATATTTTTAATTTTCGCAACTCGCCTCATGCGTGGGCGAATCTTGCCGGCAGGTCTGGTTTTCTCAAAATCAATGCGTCAACCTTAACTGCAACCAGTTTTGATATAATTATATTAAATTGATAATATCCGAGAAATTTTCTCTTTCCATGACAATTATCGAACAAATCGAAGCTCAAATCGCCGCACTCGGCACCGGTGTTGCGAAACGCAACACCGGCACCATCCGCGCCGTCGCCGACGGCGTCGCCACCATCGACGGCCTCTCCGACGTCATGTATAACGAAATGGTCCGCTTCCCCGGCGGCGCCATCGGCATCGCCCTCAACCTCGGCGAGACCGAAGTCGGCGCCATCGTCCTCGGCGACACCTCACTCCTCAAGGAAGGCGACGAAGTCCAGACCACCGGCCGCCTCCTCTCCGTCCCCGTCGGCAAAGCCCTCCTCGGCCGCGTCGTCGATGCCCTCGGCAACCCCGTTGACGGCAAAGGCCCCGTCGCCGCCGGCGAAACCTACCCCGTCGAACGCATCGCCCCCGGCATCATCGCCCGCAAATCCGTCTCCCAAGCCCTCTTCACCGGCATCATGGCCATCGACTCCATGATTCCCATCGGACGCGGCCAGCGCGAACTCATCATCGGCGACCGCGGCACCGGCAAGACCGCCATCGCCATCGACACCATCATCAACCAGGCCAGGATCAACAAAACCGGCCTCGCCTCCGGCGACCCCGGATTCCGCCCCGTCTATTCCATCTACGTCGCCGTCGGCCAGAAAAACTCCAACATCGTCCGCACCCTCTCCACCCTCGAAGCCGCCGGCGCGCTCGACTACACCATCATCGTCGCCGCCCCCGCCGCCGACAACCCCGCCAACCAATACATCGCCCCCTACGCCGGCGCCGCGATGGGCGAATGGTTCATGGAAAACGGCATGGACGCCCTCATCGTTTACGACGACCTCTCCAAGCACGCCGTCGCCTACCGCCAGATCTGCCTCATCCTCAAACGCCCCTCCGGCCGCGAAGCCTACCCCGGCGACGTCTTCTACCTCCACTCCCGCCTCCTCGAACGCGCCGCCCGCCTCGCCGGAAAAGGCTCCCTCACCGCCCTCCCCATCGTCGAAACCCAAGCCGGCGACGTCTCCGCCTACATCCCCACCAACATCATCTCCATCACCGACGGGCAAATCTTCCTCGAAACCGACCTCTTCAACCAAGGCACCCGCCCCGCCGTCTCCGTCGGCCTCTCCGTCTCCCGCGTCGGCTCCGCCGCGCAAATCAAAGCCACCAAGCAAGTCGGCGGAAAACTCAAGGGCGAACTCGCCCAGTTCCGCGAACTCGCCGCCTTCGCCCAATTCGGCTCCGACCTCGACGCCCGCACCAAGGCCCAGCTCGACCGCGGCTCCCGCATCGTCGAACTCTTCAAGCAACCCGCCGCCGCGCCGGTGCCCATCGAGCAGCAAGTCGTCACCCTCTGGGCCATGCAAAAAGGCTATTACGACGACCTCGCGCTCAAAGACATCATTGCCGCCGCCCGGTCGCTCCGCGAATTTTTTGCCACCCGCAAAGACCCCGTCCTCGCCGAAATCCGCGCAAAAGCCGCGCTCGACAAAGACCTTGAGGAAAAAATCAAGACCGCTGCCGACGAGTGGAAACTCACGCAACCGCCAAAAGTCGGATAACCCGAAGGATGCGAATAAAACCGGCAATGAAAATACCTCAGCCATTTCAATACCAAGGCAGCAAAAGGGGGCTGGCACCCGCCATTTTGCAATATATTCCCCTGCATGTCCGGCGGATTGTGGAGCCGTTTGCCGGTTCCGCCGCCCTTTCCATCGCCTGCGCCGTTGAAAATCGGGCGGAGGAATATTGGCTGAATGACCATAACAAGCCGCTGGCCCTGTTATTAAACCTGATTGTCAACCAGCCGGAAACCATAGCCGACGCCTACCGAAAAATATGGCGCAATGAGGACGATGATTGCGACACCCTGGAACATTATTACAGGATTCGTGAGGATTTCAACCGGACGAACGACCCGAAATTCCTGCTGTATCTCCTGGCGCGCTGCGTGAAAGGCTCCGTCCGCTACAATTCCGAAGGCCTGTTCAACCAAAGCCCGGACAAGCGCCGTCTGGGAACGCGACCGGCGACCATGCGCGACAACATCATCTCCGTCTCCATGCTGTTGCGCGGGAAAACCGTGGTCACCGGACAGGATTACCGCGACGTGCTCGCCAACTGCCGGGAGACGGACATCGTTTATATGGACCCGCCCTACCAAGGCGTCTGCGGCGAGCGCGACGCGCGGTATTTCTCGGGCATTTCCCACGACGACTTTGTCGCGGCCCTTGACGGGCTGAACGAACGCGGAATCCGCTATCTCATCAGTTACGACGGGCGGCTGGGCACCCAAACCTACGGCGAGCCGCTTCCCGATTATCTTGATTTGACACTGGTGGAACTGGAAGCGGGGCGCTCGTCGCAAGCGACCCTGCTCGGGCGCGCCGAAACCACTGTCGAGTCTCTTTATATTTCCCGCCCTCTTTTTGAGGAAATGAAACACATTCATCATGCCTCGCAAACCGCCGACGCCGGCACCGGCATCAAGCAAAAGCATCCGCGTTCATTCGCATCCATCTGCGGTTAAAAACAAAATCATATAAAACAACAATGCCCTCCACCCGCGACATCCGCCGCCGGATAAAATCCGTCAAGAACACCCGCCAGATCACCAAGGCGATGGAGCTTGTCGCCTCCTCCAAAATGAAGAAGGCCCAGCAGGCCGCGCTCGCGGGCCGCCCCTACGCCGTGCTCCTCGCCTCGATGCTCGCCTCGCTCGCCTCCCGTCTCGACGAAACCGGCGGGACGCACCCCTTCCTCGTCCGCCGCGAAATAAAGACCCGCGGCATCCTCCTCCTCACCACCGACAAGGGGCTCTGCGGCCCGCTCAACGCCAACCTCTTCAAGCTCGTCGCCGACATCAAGACCCCCGCCAAGTTTGTCGCCGTCGGCCGCAAGGGCGCCCAATACCTCGCCCGCACCGGACGCGACCTCCTCGCCGACTTCCCCATCAGCGACCGCGTCACCTTCGCCGAAGTCCGCACCGTCATCGAGTTCCTCGTCAGGCAATACCTCGACGGCGTCATCGACACCCTTGAGGTCCTTTATCCCCGTTTCAAAAACACCCTCGTCCAGGAACCCGCCCTCACCCCCGTCCTCCCGCTCGACAACCTCGCCGCGATGGTCGAACGCCTGAAAAAGCAGGCCGGCGTCGAATCCACTCCCGACACCCGCGACATGACCTTCGAGCCCGGCCCCGCCGAAGTCCTCGGCGCCCTGCTCCCCTTCTACGTCAACCGCGCCATCCACCAGCTCGCCCTCGCCGCCAAGGCCAGCGAGCACAGCGCCCGCATGGTCGCCATGAAGACCGCCAAGGACAACGCCACCAGCCTCCTCGACGACCTCACCCTCAAATACAACAAAGCCCGCCAGGCCGCCATCACCAACGAAATCCTCGAAATCGCCGCGGCAAGTTTTGCGCAGCAAACATAAAACCGGAAAATTTATACGACCAACAAATCCCTTTATATACAAATCTCTTCATCATGACTCATGGCAAAATAACCCAGGTCCTCGGCGCCGTCGTTGACGTGCAGTTCGCCGAAAACGCCATCCCGCCGATTTATCAGGCGCTCATCGTCGAGTTTGCGCCCGCCGGCGCCGGCGAAAAACAAAAGCTCACCCTTGAGGTCCAGCAGCACATCGGCGAGGGCGTTGTCCGCACCATCGCCATGTCGTCCTCGGAAGGGCTCGTCCGCGGCATGCCCGTCGCCGACACCGGCGCGCCCATCTCCGTCCCCGTCGGCGAAGGCGTCCTCGGGCGCATCTTCAACGTCACCGGCGACCCCGTGGACAACAAAGGCCCCGTCCCCCACGAAAAACGCCACTCCATCCACCGCCCGCCCCCGAGCCTCGTCGAGCAGGACACCCAGGCCCGCATCCTCGAAACCGGCATCAAGGTCATCGACCTCATCTGCCCCTTCATCAAAGGCGGCAAAGTCGGCGCCTTCGGCGGCGCGGGCGTCGGCAAGACCGTCGTCATCATGGAACTCATCAACAACATCGCCAAGGCCCACGGCGGCCGCTCCGTCTTCGCCGGCGTCGGCGAACGCTCCCGCGAAGGCAACGACCTCTACCACGAGATGTCCGAGGCCGGCGTCATCGACCAGAACGACATCACCAAGTCGAAAATCGCCCTCGTTTACGGCCAGATGAACGAACCCCCCGGCGCCCGCATGAGAGTCGCCCTCTCCGCCCTCGCCATGGCCGAGTATTTCCGCGACGAGAAAAACCAGGACGTGCTCCTCTTCATCGACAACATCTTCCGCTTCTCCCAGGCCGGCTCCGAAGTCTCCGCCCTCCTCGGCCGCTCGCCCTCCGCCGTCGGCTACCAACCCACGCTCGCCAACGAAATGGGCATCCTGCAAGAGCGCATCACCTCGACGAAAAAAGGCTCCATCACCTCCTTCCAAGCCGTTTACGTGCCCGCCGACGACCTCACCGACCCGGCCCCCGCCAACACCTTCGCGCACCTCGACTCCACCATCGTGCTCGACCGCGCCATCTCCGAACTCGGCATCTACCCCGCCGTCGATCCCCTCGCCTCCACCTCGAAGGCCCTTGAGCCCGCCATCGTCGGCGAGGAGCACTACGCCATCGCCCGCGAAGTCCAGCGCGTGCTCCAGCGCTACAAAGACCTCCAGGACATCATCGCCATCCTCGGCCTCGACGAACTCTCCCCCGAGGACAAGCTCACCGTTTACCGCGCCCGCAAAGTCCAGCGCTTCCTCTCGCAACCCTTCGCCGTCGCGGAAGTCTTCACCGGCACCCCCGGCCAGTATGTGCCGGTCAAGGAAACCATCCGCGGCTTCAAACTCATCCTCGAAGGCGCGCTCGACGAAGTCCCCGAAGGCGACTTCTTCATGAAAGGCGCCATCGACGGAATACTGCCCAAGAAGCAACAGGCAGGAAGTGACAGGCAAGAAGTGGCAAGTAACAAGTAACAAGAAGACACCGGCGCGCCTTTTCACCATCCCTCCCATCCCTCCCATATGTCTCATATCTCTCATATCTCCCATTCCTCCCATATCTCCCATAAGTCCCATGTCTCCCATAAC
>JAITDF010000187.1 GCA_031282705.1 Opitutaceae bacterium
GGGGGGGGGGGGCGGGGGGCGGGGGGTTTTTTGGGGGGTTTATGGGGGGGGGGGTGGGCGGGTGCGGACGGGAAATGGGACTGGGTGAGATGGGTCCGGGCAAAACAAAGCGGATTACGCGGCGGGGTTCCACAAAAGAAATTCATTTTCGGCGGTTTTCCTGTTTTTTCCGGCGGGGGCGGGGTGTCTGGGGCGAATGGCGGGCGGGCGGCGGGCGGGCGGCGGGCGGGTTCCCCGACCTTGGGAGGCAGGGCCTTGGGAGGCAGGGGAGACAGGGTTTGACCGGGAAAACGATGTTCGCCCGGCCCAGCCGTCGCCGGGCGGTTGTAAAAACCCAGCCCGATTTGCCAAACCGGCGCCGGCCGGTTGCAAGAATCCGGCCCGGTTTGCCAAACCGGCGCTGGCCGGTTGTAAAAATCCGCTCCGGTTTGCCCAACCGAAGCCGAACGGTTGTAAAAACCCAGCCCGATTTGCTCAACCGAAGCCAAACGGTTGTAAAAATCCGCCCCGGTTTGCCCAACCGAAGCCGGCCGGTTGTAAAAATCCGGCCCGGTTTGCCCAACCGCTACCGTCCGTCCGGGCAAATCCCGTCCGCCCGTTCCGAATGCCCGCCAAAAATGCGCCGCCGTCACTTGCCGATGCCGGAGGCGCGGAAGCCGAGCGCGCGCAGCGCCGCGAGGTCGAGGAGGTTGCGCCCGTCGAACAGGAAGGCCGGCTTCACCATGCCCGCGTGGATTTGGGCGAAATCGAGCGTCTTGAACTCGTCCCACTCCGTCATGAGCGCGATGGCGTGCGCGCCCGCGCAGGCTTCGGCGGCGGTCTTCGCCACGGTCAGCCGCGGGTTGGCGAGGGCGCCGGCGCCTTCGCCGAGCGTGGCGGCGAGGATCGCGGCGGCGGGCACCCGCGGGTCATGCACGCACACGTGGGCCTGCTCGGCCAGCAGGTCGCGGCACACGTCGATGGCGGCGGATTCGCGCGTGTCGTTGGTGTCCTTTTTGAAGGCGAAGCCGAGCACGGCGATTTTTTTGCCGGCCACGGTGTTGAAGAGCGCGCGGACGATTTTCGCGGAGAAGCGGTGCTTCTGGTAATCGTTTATCCGCACCACGTGCTCCCAATACGCGGCCACCTCCGGCAGCCCGAAATGCCGGCAAAGATACGCGAGGTTCAGGATGTCCTTCTGAAAACACGAGCCGCCGAAGCCGGCGGAGGCTTTCAGGAAGCCCGGGCCGATGCGGCGGTCGCGCCCGATGGCGTGCGCCACCTCGTCCACGTCCGCGCCGGTCGCCTCGCACAGCGCGGAGATGGAGTTGATGGACGAGATGCGCTGCGCGAGGAAGGCGTTGGCCACGAGCTTCGAGAGCTCCGACGACCAGAGGTTGGTCGTGATGATGCGCTCGCGCGGCACCCAGCGCGCATACACGCCGGCGAGCGTCCCGACCGCGGCGCGGCCCTCGGGCGTGGCCTCGCCGCCGATGAGCACGCGGTCCGGCGCGAGCAGGTCCCGCACCGCCGTGCCCTCGGCGAGGAACTCGGGGTTCGACAGCACCGAGAAGCTCAGCCCGTTGGAATTGGCGGCGAGGATTTCCTTGATCGTCTCGGCGGTGCGCACCGGGATGGTCGATTTCTCGACGATGATCTTCGGCCCCGTGGCCACCCCGGCGATGGTGCGCGCGACCGACTCGATGAAACGCAGGTCCGCCGCCGCGCCCGCGCCCACGCCGTAGGTCTTGGTCGGCGTGTTGACCGCCACGAAGATGATGTCCGCCTCGCGGATGCCGCGGGCCACGTCGGTGGAGAAAAACAGGTTCCGCCCGCGCCCCTGTTTCACCACCTCGGCGAGCCCCGGCTCATAGACCGGCAGCGCGTCGGAGTTCCAGGCGGCGATGCGCTCCGCGTTCAAATCGACCACCGTCACTTGGATGTCGGGCGCCTTCAGCGCAATCATGGC
This sequence comes from Opitutaceae bacterium, assembly GCA_031282705.1. Classification (GTDB taxonomy): domain Bacteria; phylum Verrucomicrobiota; class Verrucomicrobiia; order Opitutales; family Opitutaceae; genus Termitidicoccus. Next base: position 1,949 of record JAITDF010000187.1, read on the forward strand.
CATCGTGGGCCCGCCGACGTAACCGGCGCCAATGCAGCAAATCTTCATGGCAACATGCGCCTGCGTGCGTGCGCGCGCGGCGGGCGCAGGCGCGGCGGCGGGCGCAGTGGGCGCGGCGGGCGCGGGCGTGGCGCGGGCGGGCTCTTTCTCTTTCCTCTTTCTCTTTATCTTTCCTCTTTCCTCTTTCATGGCGGGTTGTGCGTGTGTGTGTGCTTGTGCGTGCGGCGGGAGTGCGGGCGTCCATTTCGTCCATTTCGTCCATTCTGTCCATTCCGTATTGGCCGCCGCCCCGCGCCCCGCCCCGCGCCCCGCCCCGCGCGCGCCACCCCGTGCGCCCCGCCCCGCCCGCCGGCCAGACCGTCCTACGCCCCCTCCGCCGCGGCATCCAGCGGAGGCGCGGGACAATCCAGCGCCGCCGTGATGATGCGCAGCAACTCCTCCTCGCCCGGCGAAAGAATGCTGTCGTATCCGATGGCGCGGGCAAAGGCGCCGAGCAGCATCTTTTTAAGATGGGGCACCGCGCCGTCCAGCTCGCGCAACGCCTCCATGAGCGCCGCCGGGGGCGTCGCCTCCGGCGCCGGCAGCCGCAACCGCCGCCGCACAAACGCCGGCAGCGCCTCCACCCCCGCGCGGAACGCCGCGGCCGCCCCCTCGCCGGACAAGGGATGCCCCGCGTGGGCGAGCGCGCCAAGCACCGTGCAAACAGGCCGCGCCAGCGACCCCGCGTGCAAATGCCGCCGCGCCGGCCCCGCGCCCGGCTGCAAATGCCGCCGCGCCATGTGGCGCAAGGCAAACTCGTGCAGACTCACGCGCGAATCCGCCAGCACCAGCGCGTCCACCGTCCGCAAAAATGCCGCCGCCCGCTCCGGCCCCGCCGCCCGCAAGGCCGGCAGCGCCAGGTCGGCCAGCGCGAGCCGCGCGCCCGGCGGCAGCGCCGGAAACTCCGCGCGCAACCGCGCGAGGCAGCCGCGCTCGGCGGGCGAAAGCAACGCCTCCGGCGCGCCCCCCGCGCCGGGCGGAATCAGCAACCCGAAAAACACCGCCGGCGCCAGCGCCCCGTCGTGCGCCGCCTCGCGCAACAACGGCGGAATCGAGCCGATGAGCGCCTCCGCAAAAAGCGGCGCCCCGCCCCCGCGGACGCCGCCGCCCGCCGCCGGCAACGACGCCGGCAACAACGGCGGCAACGACGGCGGCAACGACGGCGGCGACGACGACAGCGACGACGGCGACGGCGGAAGAGGTTTCCCCGGCCCGGCGGCGCCCCCCGCGGAAAAAACCGCCGCCCCGCCAGCCCCGCCGCCGCCGTTCCCGCCCCCGCCGGCCGCCGCCGCCCCGCGCTCCAACGCATCATCGCCGCCAACGACATCACCCGCCGCCCCGCGCTCCTGTGCCGCCGCCCCGCGCTCCCGCAGCGCCTCCCGGCGAAGCCGCACCAGCTCCCGCCACGACACGCCCGGCGGCGGCGGGACGACGTCCGCCCCGCGCAAACGCGGGAAACGCCCGTCGAAACGCGGCTCGACGGTCCGCACGCGGCGGACGAGCGAGGGATGCGAACGGAAAAACCAGCGCGAACCAAGCGGGTCGGCGAAAAACAAATGCGCCGCCTCGACCGCGTGCGGGCGCGGAACAAGCGAACCGCGCCAGTGCCCGCCGATCTTTTTGAGCGCCCCGGCAAACGCCGCCGGGTTGCGCGTGAACTGGACGGCGTGCGCGTCGGCCAGCCACTCCCGCTGCCGGCAAAGCATCGCCTGGATGGCCGAGCCGAGCAGCCGGCCCAGACTGCCGATCGCGACGAACGCGACGCCGGTGAGGATCAGAAAAACATTGCTCAGCCGCAATTGCAGTTGCAGAAGCTCCCGCCCGCTGATCGTGAAGACCAGAAACCCGTGGAGCACGCCGACGAGGAACGTGTTGATGCGCATGTCGCCGTTCAGGATGTGGCTGAACTCATGCGCGAGGATCGCCTGCAACTCGTCGCGCGAGAGCATGTCCGCCGCGCCCCGCGTGACGATGACGACGGCGGTGTCGGACGAGTGCCCCGCGCAAAACGAATTGATGCCCTCCTCGTTTTCGAGAATGAAAAGCTCCGGGATGCGCACCCCGGAGGCGATGGAAAGCTCCTCGACGATGTTGACCAGCCGCCGCCCGGAAAACTCGGCGGTGTCGTAACGCACGAGCCGCGCGCCCAAGGCGTGCGCGACGGCGTTGCCGCCATCGCGCAACTCGCGCAGCCGCACAAACGCGCCGCCCCCGACGACGAGCGTGACGAAGGCCGTGGTGACGCAAAACAACCCGGGCCGCCACCACCCGCCGCCCGCCCCCCCCGCGCCCTCGGTCAACACGGAAAACACCGGGTCCCGATCCGCGAGATGCCACAAGCCGAGCCCCGCCGCGTAAACCAGCACGGCGATGACCGCGAAGGCGGCAAACGCAAGGCCGACGATCTGCAACGACCGTGCGCGCGCGCGGGCTTGTGCGTCGAAAAAATCCATGCCGGGAAAAACCGATTGCTACGGGGAGTGACGTGATACGGGAAAGGCTGCGAGGAGGAACGGACTGCGAGGAGGGACGGGCTGCGAGAAGGGAAGGACTGCGAGAAAGGACGGGCGATCCGAACGCCCCGCGCCCGGTTTCGCAAGACGATTGTCGCGCCCCCGCGCCCCGCCCCGGCGCACGCCATACCCCCATTTCTCCCATATCTCCCACTGATGTTACGCAGGAGAGGTTTTTTGGTAGGGCGGTCTCGCCGTGTATAGTCCCGGGTCAAGGGTAACAGTTGTCCCGCTATGAGGGTGACACTTTTTTTTGGAGTTTTTTTCAGGT
>JAITDF010000251.1 GCA_031282705.1 Opitutaceae bacterium
TTATCGCCGCTTTCGACGGGGCGATTCATCGCCCCGCCTTGGCCGGCACCGCCGGTGCGTATATTAAAACCCATTCTGGCGGCGAAATAAATTTCGCCGTCCAAAGCGGTGATAAATCACCGCACTCCACAACAAACCAGGCCGCCCGCGTCCTTCTTTTTGCGCTTCTTGTGTCCCTTTGCGGCCATTCCCATTCTCTCGCCCAGCAAACCCCCGCCGCCCCCGCCGTCGCCGTCGCCGACGAAATCGTCACCCTCTCCGTCTTCGAAGTCACCGACACCCGCGATGTCGGCTACCACGCCTCCACCACCCTCGCCGGCACCGGCACCGGCGAGGACCTCAAGAATATCCCCATGTCCGTTGACGTGCTCACCAAGGAGTTTCTGGAGGACATCGGCGCCACCGACATCTACGAGGCATCCCGCTACGCCCTCGGCGGCGAATTTAATCCCAACGACGGCGACGCCACCAGCGGCCCCGACCTGCGCAGCTTCAGCTTCCGCGGCTTCCGCACCGCCTGGCAGACGCGCGATTTTTTTATCTGGAGCCTCCCCGCCGACGGCTACAGCTACGAACGCCTCGACTTCATGCGCGGGCCGAATGCCGTCCTCGCCGGTGACGCCGAGCCGGGCGGCGTGATGAATATAAACACCAAACGCGCGCACTGGAAAAACCGCGCCACTCTCGGCGCGCGCGTCGGCTCGTGGGGCCGTTATCGCGGCACGCTGGACTGGAACCGGGCCATCACGAAAAACTGGGCCATCCGCCTGAACGCCGTCCATGCCGAGAACGGAAGCTGGAAGGACTGGGTGAACGACGAGCGCAAGAGCGTCCATCTCACCACCACCCTGAAACTGGGCCGAAACACGCAACTCCGGCTGGAGGGCGAGATCGGAAGGCTGGAACAACGCCCGGCGTTTTCGCTGCCGCGCGAAAGCTATTCCGACTGGGAGCGCGCGGGTTTGCCGTCCTTCATCAGGTATTCAGACGGAGGGACGGAGTATGGAACCTCCCGGCTGGGATCAGCCTCGGCCACCGCCGTCTGGTGGGTCTATGACAGCGTCACGAAAAAATTAAACAACTGGAACGGCATGGGGCAGACCAACGGCCCGTCCACGACCAGCAATGCATCCAAGCCTGTCAGCGACGAGCGAATCCATCCCCGCGACATGCAACTGGCGGGGCCCGACATGCATCTGGACCGGGACTACCACACCTACACGGGCTGGTTTGAGCACCGGTTCACCCGCAGCCTCACTCTGGAGCTGGCCTATAATTACCAGACCTACACGCGGACCGGGCTGCTGGCCGGCGTGAGCGAGTTGCGCCGCGACCCCAATCTGCTCCTTTATGACGGCATCACCCCGAATCCCCACTACGGTGAGGCCTACGCCTCGATTAGCTGGCAGGACCAGTGGCAGCGTCAGGACGTGGACAGTTACCGGGCGGCACTGGTCTATGAATGGGATGCGCTCTCCTGGACCAAGCAGCGCTTTCACCTCGGCTTCGGCTTGCGCGACGAGACCATGAGCCGCGTCAACAAGCAGGAGCGGTGGGTGAACAACTCCACCACGGCGAGCCTCACCGGGAGTTCCACCTCGATAGCCCGGCGGGTTTATGTTTCCGACGGGCGCAACATGGATGCCCTGCGCTTCGGCGGGCTGCTAAATGACCCCGATACCGGAGTCATCACCGACTTCGTCGCAGTCGGCAACATGGACAAGCAGCACAATTTCGTGACCTACGGGCACCTGGCGGCGTCCGGGGAATATCTGGACGGCAAAATCCGCACCGTGTTCGGCATCAGGCGCGACATGGCCAAAAATAAAATCCACTCCGCGGAGCGGGACGCGGTCACGGGTGTTTACGCCTACGTCCCCGAGTCCCCGGAACGGACGGTGCTGGATGTTTACAACACCTCGCTTTCAGCCGGTCTTATTTATAACTGGTGGGATCCGTTGTCCCTGTTCTTTAATTATTCGGAGTCATTCCGCCCGGCCAACCAAGCCGTGATTCTCATCAATGGCAACCCGCCGGGGCCGCGTCTCGGCAGAGGCAAGGAGGCAGGCGTGCGGCTCAACCTCCTCAAGGACAGGATTCAAGTGTCCGCGAGCGTTTTTGACATCACCCAGGAAAACTATGTGATTGAATTGCGCGCGGCCTCCTCCAACCCCCTCCCCGCCATTTCGGCAATCTGGGGAGACCCTCAAATCGCCCAGCTTGACCCGGAGTATATGAACAACAGGCTGCCGGCCACCGCCAATGTTGACGTCGAAACCAACAGCGGGCGGGGCTTCGAGCTGGAAGTCTTCACCAACATCACCCCCGGCTGGACTCTTCAGGCTGGCTACGGGTTTGTGGACAACGAGGCGATCGCGACCTGCCTGATGACACGGGCCTACATCGAGAAAAACATGGACGGCTGGGAGGCGATGGCCGCGTCGGATCCCGCCATCGAGGCATCGATCCGCCCCGAGCTCAACGCGCTCAAAAACTTCATGGCGACACAGATTCCCGGCTCGAAATCGCTCCGCTCCAACCGGCAC
>JAITDF010000425.1 GCA_031282705.1 Opitutaceae bacterium
ACTTCAAGCATGGCGATGAACTCTTTTCGACGTTCGGTTTTGTCTTTGGTGTCCCAGGGCATGGGCCGGGAGCCTAGGCTCCCGGCCCATGCCCTGGGACACTGCAAAAGTGTCACCCCTTTAGCGGGACATGTGTCACCCTCATAGCGGGACAATACACGGCGAGACCGCCCTACCAAAACGGGCCGCCACGTAACATCAGTTAAAAACGCGCTTCGGTGCCCGTCACCGCCCGGCGGTGACGCCGGGCACGTCCACCCCTCCCTCCCACTCACCCCCCCCACACACATCGCGGCACGGAGGCCAAGCCTTGGGTGCTTCCGTGCAACAGCATGGTTTTGCTTGAAAATGCCGGTTTACGACCGAGATTTGCCGGAATAACATGAAACAGGAAAATCCAGGCAAATTCAGACTGGCGGCGATTGATCTCGATGGCACCCTGCTCGGGCCGGACTCGCGCATCGGGGACGAAAACCGGCGCGCCGTGGCGCGTCTGCAAACGGCGGGGGTGGAAGTCGTGCCGGCCTCGGGACGGCATCACCACACCATCCGCCCCTACGCCGAATCGCTGGACGGCATCCGCTGGCTGGTGTCGGCCCAGGGCGGGGAGGTGTCGGACCTGGCGCGCGGCCGCGTGCTGGGGCGGCGGTTTCTGGCGGCGGAGCACGCCCGCGAGGCGCTGGAACTCGGGCGCGCCTGGGGATTCACGGTGGTGGTTTATTCCGACAGCGATGTCTTTGCCCGCGGGCTGGAATCGGAGGCGCCGGCGCTCCGGCACTACGAGGAACTGGCCGGGCGCCCCGTCGTGCGGGTGGACGCGGCCGGATTGCTGGAGCGAAACATTTTCAAGCTCGTCTGGGACGCCGAGCCCGGGGCCATCGAACGCGCCCTCGCCTCGCCCTCGCTGGCGCGGACGCGCGCGGTGAAAGTGCGCACCGACGCGCGCCTGCTGGAGTTTGTCCCGCCCGGCGCGACCAAGGGCGCGGCGATGGCCCTGCTGGCGGCGCATCTCGGCGTGGAGGCGGCGGACGCGCTGGGCTTCGGCGACGGCGAAAACGACGTGCCGCTCTTTCAATGGGCGGGCGTGTCGGTCGCCATGCCGCACGGCGCGGCCGCGGCGCGGCGGGCGGCGACATTCACCGCCCCGCCGGGCCCGCCGGAATCGGCCCTCGCGCGCGGCGTGGACGAACTGTTCCGGCGGTTCCCGGACCGGCTCGGCTGTCGCCCCGCCCCGCCCCCGGGCCCCCCCCCCCGCCGCTCAAAGCAACTTTCCTCGTTCTCGTTCCTCTTTCTTCTTTCCTCTTTATCTTTATCTTTCTCTTTATCTCCGCCCGCCGCTCCCTCCGCCCCCCCTCCTGACGAAAGTTAAAGATAAAGTGGAAAGATAAAGATGTAGAAGAAAGAGAAAGAGAAAGAGAGAGAGAACGGGAACAAGAACGCGGAACGAGAACGACAAAGGCAAAGCCGCGGCTCATTTTGCCATTTGCCAAACCCCGCCCGCCTCCTGCACACTCGCACTCTTTTCAATTTTTTTCGCCGGGTCCGCCGGATTCCTCCCGTGGCCCTCGCGTCCGACTCATTCCGCATTCCACATTTCCCGCACTCCGCACACCGCTCTCCCAATGATCTCCTGGCTGCTCAAAAAATTCTCCGGCCGTCACTACCGCAAGTTCCTCGAAAAGGCGCGCCCCATCGTCGCGCGCATCAACGAACTCGACGCCTCCTACCGGTCGCTCACCGACGAACAGCTCCGCGCCAAGACCGGCGAGTTCCGCGCCCGCGTGCAAGCCGGCGAGACCCTCGACGCCATCCTCCCCGAAGCCTTTGCCACGGTCAAAAACGCCGCTCGCCGCCTCGTCGGCACCACGCTCCTCGTCTGCGAACACGAGCTTGAGTGGAACATGGTCCACTTCGACGTGCAGCTCATCGGCGGCATCGCCATCCACCAGGGCAAAATCGCCGAAATGGCCACCGGCGAAGGCAAAACCCTCGTCTCCACCCTCCCCCTCTACCTCAACTCCCTCAACGGCCGCAACGCCCAGCTCGTCACCGTCAACGACTACCTCGCCCGCCGCGACTCCGAGTGGATGGGCCACCTCTACAACTTCCTCGGCGTCTCCGTCGGCTGCATCCAGCAGCAGATGCCCAACGACCTCCGCCGCGAGCAATACTCCCGCGACATCACCTACGGCACCGCCTCCGAGTTCGGCTTCGACTACCTCCGCGACAACGGCATGGCCACCCGCAAGGAAGACCAGGTCCAGCGCGAACACTGGTTCTGCATCGTGGACGAAATCGACTCCATCCTCGTGGACGAAGCCCGCACCCCCCTCATCATCTCCGGCGCCGCCCCCATCGAACGCGAGCAGCCCTTCACCCGCCTCAAACCCGGCATCGAGCACCTCGTCAACGAACAGACCCGCCTCTGCAACCGCCTCGTCTCCGAAGCCCGCGACCTCCTCGAATCCGCCCCCGCCCCCGCCGCCGACGCCGACACCCGCCAGCAGGCCGCCCTCAAAATGCTCCAAGTCAAACTCGGCAGCCCCACCAACAAACAACTCCTCCGCCTCCTCGAAAACCCCGCCTGGCGCAAACTCCTCGACAAAACCGAGACCGAGATGCACAGCGACTTCCAGAAAGAGCAGCTCTTCCACCTCAAGGAACAACTCTTCTACGTCATCGACGAACGCCAGCACCAGGCCGACCTCACCGAAATCGGCCGCACCAAACTCCGCCCCGACAACCCCGACGCCTTCGTCCTCCCCGACCTCGCCACCCAGTTCTCCGAACTCGAAAAAGACGAACGCCACACCCCCGAGCAGCGCGAGGACATCAAACGCAAGGCCCAGGACGACTACGCCGTCATCTCCGAGGAAATCCACTCCATCTCCCAACTCCTCCGCGCCTACTCCCTCTACGAAAAGGACGTCGAATACGTCGTGCAGGACGGCAAAGTCATGATCGTCGATGAAAACACCGGCCGCGTCATGCCCGGCCGCCGCTGGTCCGACGGCCTCCACCAAGCCATCGAAGCCAAGGAAAACGTCGCCATCGAACGCGAGACCCGCACCTACGCCACCATCACCATCCAAAACTACTTCCGCATGTATGAAAAACTCGCCGGCATGACCGGCACCGCGGAAACCGAGGCCACCGAATTCAACGACATCTACCGCCTCGGCGTGCAAGTCATCCCCACCAACCGCCCCTGCATCCGCATCGACCAGAACGACTCCATCTTCAAAACCCGCCGCGACAAATTCAACGCCGTCGTCCGCGAAATCGAGTCCGCCCACCGCCGCGGCCAGCCCGTCCTCGTCGGCACCGCCTCCGTCGAATCCTCCGAAGTCCTCTCGCGCATGTTGCGGCGCACCGGCATCATCCACACCGTCCTAAACGCCAAATTCCACCAGCAGGAAGCCGACATCGTCGCCCGCGCCGGCCAGCGCGGCGCCGTCACCATCGCCACCAACATGGCCGGCCGCGGCACCGACATCAAACTCGGCGACGGCGTCCGCTACACCGTCGCCGCCGCCCCCCACCCCGACCCCGAAAAAGCCAAGGGCAAAATCCTGCAATACACATTGACCGAGCCGAAAACCGGCGAAGTCAAAACCTACGACTCCGACAGCGAGGACGCCGCCGGCCTCCAGCTCACCCCCGCCACCAAGGAAGCCGGCGGCCTCTACGTCATCGGCACCGAACGCCACCAGTCCCGCCGCATCGACCGCCAGCTCCGCGGCCGCTGCTCCCGCCAGGGCGACCCCGGCCTCACCAAGTTTTTCCTCTCCCTGGAGGACGAACTCATGCGCCTCTTCCTCCAAGGCAACCTCGCCTCCCGCCTCATGGAAGGCACGATGAAGGAAGGCGAGGAACTCCAGCACCCCTGGCTCAACCGCTCCATCGAAAGCGCGCAGAAAAAAGTCGAGCAGCAAAACTACTCCGCCCGCAAACGCCTCCTCCAATACGACGACGTGCTCAACAAACAGCGCGAAGTCGTTTACGGCATCCGCAACGCCGCCATCCACGCCGACCGCCCGAAAGACATCATCTTCGAGCAAGTCGAGGAAGAGATCGCCACCCGCGTCGCCACCGCCGGCTTCGGCGAGAAAATCGGCACCACGCAAGCCTCCATCGAAGGCCTCACCGGCTGGGTCAACGCCCACTTCCCCATCGCCCTGAAAGTCTCCGAACTCACCGGCGACGACCCCGCCGCCATCGGCAAACTCATCGTGGACCGCGTCAAAAAAGCCTACGAAGTGAAGGAGTCGGTCGAACTCCCCGAAGCCCTCGGCTCGCTGGAACGCTACGTCATCATCAACGCCATCGACCAGCACTGGCAGGAGCACCTCACCGAGATGGAAAACCTCCGCCAGGCCGTCAACCTGCGCAGCTACGGCCAGAAGGACCCGCTGGTCGAATACAAAAGCGAAGCCTACACCTATTTCGAGGAACTGATGAACGGCGTGCGCCTGCAAATCTGCACCGGCCTGTTCCGCAGCGCGAGCAACCTGCAAGCCTTTGAGAACATGCTCGCCCTGCTCAGCCGCAACGCGAAGACCGTCGGCCCCGACACCCATGCGGACGCCGCCGGCGCCGCCGTCCGCCGCGTCCTCGCGCAAGTGAAGACCACCATCACGAGCGGCGGCGCCGCCACCGGCGCCGCGCCCGGCGGCGAAACGCCCGGCGGCGGCGGGCCCGGCGGCGGGGCGCCCGGCGGCGGAAGGCCCGGCGGCGGCGCGCCCGGCGGCAGAGGGCCCGGCGATGGCGGAATGCCCGCCGGGGAGATCAGGCTCCCGAAAGTGACCATCCGCCGCGAAATGCCCAAAGTGGGCCGCAACGAACCCTGCCCCTGCGGCAGCGGCAAAAAATTCAAAAACTGCCACGGCAGGTAAATCGGCGCGCCGCCGCCGCCAACCCGTCGCCCCGCCCGCCGCCGCGCCGCCCGTGTTTTGCGGCGCCACCCCCCGAAAAACATGGGCGGGCCGCCCATGCCACGCAACCCGCCATGCCCGCGTCCCGCAGATGCCATGAGGCGGCCAGGTTGCGCGTTTCCCGCCGGCCTGGCCGCCTCATGGCATCTGCGGGACGCGGTTTTGTGCGTGACCCGCACACGGCGTTGAAACGCCGTGCCACCCCCGGCACGCCCCTCCGGGGCTGAAATGCTGCCTTTTTCGGAAAAGGAGTTCTCCTTTCGGGCAAAGGAGGGCTCCTTTCGGGAAAAGGAGTTCTCCTTTCAGGCAAAGGAGTTCTCCTTTCAGGCAAAGGAGTTCTCCTTTCGGGCAAAGGAGGGCTCCTTTCGGGCAAAGGAGGGCTCTTTTTGGGGAAAGGAGGGCTCCTTTCGGGAAAAGGAGTTCTCCTTTCAGGCAAAGGAGTTCTCCTT
>JAITDF010000536.1 GCA_031282705.1 Opitutaceae bacterium
ATGCGCTCTTCGAACTGGCCGCGGTATTTGGTGCCGGCGACCATGAGGGCGAGGTCAAGGGTGATGAGTTTTTTGTCGAGGAGGATTTCGGGGATGATGCCGGTGGCAATTTCCTGGGCAAGGCCTTCGACGATGGCGGTCTTGCCGACGCCGGCTTCGCCGATGAGGACGGGGTTGTTTTTGGTGCGGCGGCAGAGGATTTGGACGACGCGGCGGATTTCGTTTTTGCGGCCGACGACGGGGTCGAGTCCGCCTTTGCGGGCGAGTTCGGTGAGGTCGCGTCCGAAGGCTTTCAGGGCGGGGGTTTTGATTTCTTTTTTGTCCTCGGGTTGCGCGCCGGGGCGCTGGGGGGCGCCGGCGCCGGCTTCCTCGGGGGTGCCGGTTTCGCCGGCGGAGGTGGCGCCGGAGAATTGCGGGTCGAGTTCGCGGAGGATTTCGGTGCGGGCGCGTTCGATGTCGATGTCGAGGGATTTGAGGACGCGGGCGGCGACGCCTTCGCCTTCGCGGAGGAGGCCGAGGAGGATGTGTTCGGTGCCGACGTAGGAGTGGTTGAGGGTCTTGGCTTCGCGTCCGGCGAGGGCGAGGACTTTTTTCACGCGGGGGGTGTAGGGGATGCTGCCGGCGGTCTTGGCTTCGGCGCCGACGCCGACTTCTTTTTCGACGGCGCCGCGGACGGTTTCGAGGTCGAGGCCCATTTTCTGGAGGACGCTGACGGCGACGCCCTGGCCGAGTTTGATGAGGCCGAGGAGGATGTGCTCGGTGCCGACGTAGTTGTGGTGGAAGCGGTCGGCTTCCTTGCGTGCGAGGGCGAGGACTTGCTGGGCCCGCGGCGTGAAGTTGTTCATGGGTTCCATGTTTTGTTTTTGTCTGAAAAATTTAAAAGCAACCGCGAAGGGCGCGAAGAGGTTTAGGTTTAAGTTTAAGTTTAAGTTAAGTCAGCGGGGATTCTTAAACTTAAACTTCAACTTAAACTTCAACTTCAACTTTCCTGGCCGTCATTTTGTGTTTTTGCGTCCGTGTTGCCTGAAAAATCGGGCGGGGGGAAGGCGGCGAATTCGGTGCGAAGGAGCGTGGCGCGGAAGGCGTCGCGTTGGGCGGGGTCGAGGTCGGGTTTCGTGGCGTGGTGCTGGATGTGGCCGGGCTGGGTTTCGATGAAGAGGCGGTCCACGAGGGAGCGGCTGGTTTCCGGGAAGCAGCCGAGGTCGGCGCCGAGGCGCACGAGGGAGAGGAGGTTCATGGCTTCGCCGGAGGTGAGGAGGTGGCTGTGCTGGAGGATGCCGTAGGCACGGCCGATTTTGTCGTGGAGCCTGGGGGCGTCGTTTTCGACGAGGCGGGCGCGGGCGTTGAGTTCGTGTTCGATGATGGTGTGGAGGACGGAGCCGAGGCGTTTGATGATGGTGTCCTCGGATTCGCCGAGCGTGGTCTGGTTGGAGATTTGGAAGATGCTGCCAGAGGCGTCGGAGCCTTCGCCAAAGAGGCCGCGGACGGCGAGGCCGAGCTGGTTGACGGCGCGGACGACTTTTTCCATCTGGCCGGAGATGACGAGGGCGGGGAGGTGCATCATCGCGGAGGCGCGCAGGCCGGTGCCGAGGTTGGTGGGGCAGGCGGTGAGGTAGCCGAGCGTGGGCGAGAAGGCGTAGTCGAGGTGGTCTTCGAGCGCGGTGTCGAGCGCGTCGATGGCGGCCCAGGTGTTTTTGAGCTGGAAGCCGGCGCGGAGGGCCTGGATGCGCAGGTGGTCCTCCTCGTTGATCATGATGGAGAGGGTCTGGTCGGGGCTGATGACGACGCCGGCGCCGTTTTTGGCGTCGCTGAGTTCGCGGCTGATGAGGTGGCGTTCGACGAGGATCTGGCGGTCGAGTTCGCTGAGTTCGTCGATGGAGGCTTGGGCGGCGCGTTTGAGCGGGGCGGTGGCGGCGAGGGCTTCGCGGCAGGTTTCGAGGATGGCGGCGCGCTGCGCGCCGGCGGCGCGGCCGGGGAAGCGGTGCCCGGCAAGGTTGCGCGCGAGGCGGATGCGCGTCGTGAGGACGATGGCGCATTTGCCCGTGGTGTCGTCGGCAAGCTCCGGTGGGGTGGCGAGGAGTGAGGCGATGGTGGCGGGCGGGTTATTCCGCGGGTTTTCCCCCGAAGGTTTGTTTGACTTGGTTGATTTCATCGCGGTAGCGGGCGGCGTCTTCGTAGCGCTCGGTTTTGATGGCCTCGGAGAGGTCGAGTTCGAGGGTGGTGAGGCGGTCGTAGAGGGATTTGCGGGCGAGGGCTTTTTGCGGGACCTTGCCGGTGTGGGTGGTGCCTTTGTGCATGTTGTCGAGCAGGGGCGCGACCAGCGCATTGAAGGTCTCGTAGCAATGCGGGCAGCCGAGGCGGCCGGTCTTCCGGAAATCGTTCAGGGCGAAGCCGCATTGTTCGCAGCGCGGGCTGGCGCCGGCGTCTTCGGTGTTGAGCGAGGCCTTGAGGAGGAGGCCGGACAACGAGAAGCCGGCGGGGTCGGTGACGCCTTTGGCCTTGGCGCACTCCTCGCACAGGTCCAGCTTGTGCACCTTGCTGTTGACGATCTGGGTGAGGTGCACCGTGGCGGGTTTTGAGCAGAGACTGCATTTAAGAGAACTGGCCATGATGGGAATATATCACGTTCGCCGATGATGGCGGCGGGACAATGCTAAAAAACCGGTTTGTTCGGGAATCGCGGGTGGCATCGCGGGCGAAGCGGCGGGCGGCATGGTGAAATCTGGAATCCGTGATGAAAAGGGAATGCGAGGAAGGGAATGCAAGGGAAAGACGTGTCGATGGCGGGATTGGATGCGGCGTGGCGGGATTGGATGCGGTGGCGAAAATGGATGTCGTGCGTGGAGATGTGTGCGTGGATGTGGTGCGTGGATGTCGTGGCGAATGTTGTGTGTGAATCATCCGGTTTTGCACCAATCATGCCACACCTAAATTCACGGGATTTGCGGGGGGGGAAACGGCATCCCCCCTCCCCCCTCGCGCCTGTGCAAGGGGGCGGGGCGCGGCCCGGCGCGGGCGGCGCGCCAGGCACGGCGCAGTGTGCCGGAATCGCCCGGCAGGCGGTGTGACAGAGCGACAAAGCGGCGCGCGGCGCGGCCATCTCCGCCCTTGCCTGCCGGGGCGCGTCTGCCACAGTCCTTCAACCGTTCACCACCATGAGCCGAACCGCAGCCATCCTCCTCGCCGCCGGAAGCGGCAAACGCATGCAGGGCGTCGTGGACGACAAGGTCCTCGCCCCGCTTGGCGGCCGCCCGTTGTTCGCCCGTTCCGTCGCGGCCTTCATGGCAAGCGGCGTGGCCGATTATTACGTCATCACCACCCGCGACCAGCGCCAGCTCACCGCGCTGTCCGCCTACGCGCCCACGCCGTCGGTCTTCATCCGCGGCGGGCGCACCCGGCGGGACTCGGTCGCCGCGGCGCTGGAGGCGCTGCCCGCCGGCATCGCGCATGTGTTCATCCATGATTGCGCGCGCCCCTTTGTCCTGCCCGGGCAGCTCGTCGCGCTCCACAAAATCGTCCGCCGCGAGCACGCCGCCGCCCTCGCCCACCGCGTCACCGACACGATCAAGCGGCACGCCGGCGACGGCCGCCTGAAAACCCTCGACCGCTCGCGCCTCTGGGCGATGGAGACCCCGCAGGTGTTTGACCGCGACCTCATCACCCGCGCCTACGCCCGCGTGATGGCGCGCGGCCTCGCCATCACCGACGACGCCGCCGCCGTGGAGCTGCTGGCGCATCCCGTCGCGCTGCTGGAAAACCCGCATCCGAATCCCAAGCTCACCACGCCGGCGGACCTCGCCTGGTTTGAATTCATCGCCGCCTCGCTCAAACGGAGCGCCGGCGGGGAGGCGCGTTACGACGGCATCGCGCCATAGGCGCGGGCGGATGGTGCAAACAAAAAGTTGTCCCGGCGAACCGCCGGATTATATCTGCCGTCCTGAATGTCCAATTCCTCCGCCATGACCGTCCTTGAAATAAAAAACCAGATGGCCCGCCCGAAACCGCTGGAAATCAAGGAACTCCACACCCATATGATTCGTCTCCGCCATGGCACCGCCGGATGGAAAAAAGCCACCGCCAGGAAGCTGTGCGCGGTCGATGCGGGGCGTTTCATCACCGCGGAGGAAATCGAGGGGCGACTTGGCCGTGGTTGATTTCCCACGATTCAAGGTCGTTTTTGATCGAGAAATCCCATGACCTTCCGCATCGGCCACGGCTACGACATCCACCGCACGACCACCGCGCCCGGGCGCAGACTCGTCCTCGGCGGCGTGCATTTCCCCGAGGCGGGCTTCGGGCTCGACGGACACTCCGACGCCGACTGCCTCACGCACGCCATCTGCGACGCGCTCCTCGGCGCCGCCGGGCTGCCCGACATCGGCCATTTTTTCCCCGACACCGACCCCGCCTGCGAGGGCATCGACTCGCAAATCCTCCTCCGCCGCGTCACCGCCGTGCTCGCCGGGCGCGGCTGGCGCCCCGCCAACATCGACGCGTCCCTCATCGCCGAACGCCCGAAAATCCAGCCGCGCCTCGCCGCGATGAAAGCCGCGCTCGCCGCCTCCACGGGGCTGCCCGTCGAGTGCGTCGGCCTCAAGGCCACCACCAACGAGGCGACCGGCGAAATCGGCCGCGGCCTGGCCATCGCCGCCCACGCCGTCGCGCTTATTGAACGCATCCCGCCCCTGGAATGACACAAAAACGCCCCGCCCGGCGCGCCGCCTGGAGGGCCGGGCCTGGATGCGATTGGAAGCGCCGGCTGCCCGCCGCCATTTTACTGTCATGTCACGCGCGCGTTGACCGGACACGCGGCGCGAAACGAGCATGGCGGCATGTCCACCCGCCACGTCCTCCCAATGCCCGTCCTCCCAATGAAACCGCTCCACAACAGCCAGCCCGGCAGCCCGCCCCCCCGCTCGCGCGCCGGCGCGCGTCGCCCGCTCCTCACCGGCCTCGCGGCCCACGCCGCCGCGCCGCTCGCCGCCGCCGCGCCCCCCGCCGCCGCGCCCGCCGCCGCCGCCATCCTCCTGCGCGCCGACACGGCCGGCCCCGTCGTCAACCCCAACCTCTACGGCCACTTCGCCGAGCACCTCGGCCGCTGCATCTACGAAGGCATCTGGGTCGGCGAAGACTCGCCCATCCCCAACACCCGCGGCATCCGCAACGACGTCGTCGCCGCGTTGAAAAACCTCAACATCCCCGTGCTCCGCTGGCCCGGCGGCTGTTTCGCCGACGAGTATCACTGGCGCGACGGCATCGGCCCCCGCGAAAAACGCCCCGCCATGATCAACACCCACTGGGGCGCCGTCGTGGAGACCAACCACTTCGGCACCCACGAATTCCTCGACCTCTGCGAACAAATCGGCGCCGCCCCCTACGTATGCGGCAACGTCGGCAGCGGCACCGTGCAGGAAATGATGGAATGGGTCGAATACATGACCTCCGACGCCGACTCGCCCCTCGCCAACCTCCGCCGCGCCAACGGCCGCGAGCAGCCTTGGAAACTCCCCTACTTCGGCGTCGGCAACGAAAGCTGGGGCTGCGGCGGCGGCATGACCCCCGAATATTACGCCGGCGAATACCGCCGCTACAGCACCTTCGTCAAAAATTACTCCGGCAACAAAATCCACCGCATCGCCTGCGGCGCCAACGGCGACGACTACCACTGGACCGAAGTCCTCATGAAAAACGCCGGCCCCCGCCGCATGGACGGCCTCTCCCTGCACTACTACACCCTCCCCACCGGCAACTGGCGCGCCAAAGGCTCCGCCACCGACTTCGACGAACCCGCCTACATCGCCACCCTCGCCAACACCCTCAAGATGGACGCGCTCATCACCCGCCACGCCGCCATCATGGACCGCCACGACCCCGCCGGAAAAGTCGGCCTCATCATCGACGAATGGGGCATCTGGACCGATGTCGAGCCCGGCACCAACCCCGGCTTCCTCTATCAACAAAACTCCCTCCGCGACGCCATCCTCGCCGCCCTCAACTTTAATATATTCCACCGCCACGCCGCCCGCGTCACCATGGCCAACATCGCCCAAACCGTGAACGTCCTCCAGGCGATGATCCTCACCGACAAGGAAAAAATGCTCCTCACCCCTACCTACCACGTGTTTGAAATGTATAAAGTCCACCAAGGCGCCGCCACGCTCCCCCTCGCCCTCTCCACGCCGGACTATGAATGCGACGGCAAAAAAATCCCCGCCCTCAGCGCCACCGCCACACGCGCGCCGGACGGCAAAATCCACCTCTCCCTCGTCAACACCGCCCCCGCCGCCCCCCTCGCCCTCACCTGCACCCTCGCCGGCGCCCCCGCGAAACGCGTGACCGGCCGCCTCCTCACCGCCCCCGCCGTCAACAGCATCAACACCTTCGAAGCCCCCGCCACCGTCGCCCCCCGCCCCTTCCACGACGCGACCCTCGCCGGCGGCACCCTCACCCTCACCCTCCCCCAAAAATCCATCGTGACCTTGGAACTGGAGTAAAGATGCGGGGATATAATTTTTGCTTAAAACCGCAAAACAGTTTAGGGCGTGTTTGCATAAGGGCAGTTTGAAAAAATCATGTTTCACGCGGAG
>JAITDF010000584.1 GCA_031282705.1 Opitutaceae bacterium
TACCCTCTTTTCCAAAACCAACGCACCGCGAAACCCTCAACCCCCCGCAACCGCCATGCAGACAAACCAACCCGCCCAACCCGGCCAACCCGGCCAACCCGCCGCGCCCGGCGCGCCCGCCGCCGCGCCCGCGAAGAAAATCTACACCGCCGGCGCCCTGCGCTACACGACGGGCGGCGTCGTGATGCTGTTCATCTGGCTCCTGTGGGGCGACTTTTGCTTTTCGATCTTCGAGGAGATCTTCTCAAAGTTCCTGCCGCTCTACATGAAGGAACTCAAGGCCTCCAGCACGCTGACCGGCGTGCTGACGGGCAGCCTCGGCGGCATCGTGAACGTGCTCTTCATGCCCGGCATCAGCATGGCCAGCGACCGGCACCGCGGGCGGCGCGGGCGGCGCATCCCCTTTCTGCTCTGGTCCACGCCCTGCGCGGTCGGCTCGCTGATCCTGATCGGCTTCACCTCGGAAATCGGCGGCTGGCTGCACGCGCTGCTGGGCGGCGCCTCGCCGGGCGTGACGGTGGCGGCGGTGACGATCACGATGCTCTGCGTGTTCGTGGCCATGTATCATTTCTTCAACATGGTGCTGGTGAATCTCTACCAGTGCCTGTTGCGCGACGTGGTGCCGCCGGCGCTCATGGCGCGCTTCCTGGCGCTGTTCCGCGTCGTGAGCACGGGCGGCCGGTTTGTGTTCTCGTGGTATGTGCTCCCGCACGTGCTCACGCACCGCGAATGGGTGTTCGCCGGCGTCGGGGTGGTTTACACGGCGGCGTTCCTGCTCATGTGCTGGCGCGTGCGGGAGGGCGGCTATCCGCCGCCGCCGGAAGAAAAGCCGCCGGGCTATCTCTCCACGTATGCCGTGTATTTCCGCGAATGCCTGACGGCGCCCATCTACCGCAACTTCATCTTCATGTATGCGTGCGTGACGGCGGCCTCCACCTGCGTCTCGCCGTTCGTGATTTTGTTTGCGAGCGAGACGCTCAAGCTCTCGCCGGAAGCCTACGGGCGCACGTTCGCGTGGGGCTGGCTGGCGGCGGCGTTCGCCTACGTGCCCTTCGGGTGGCTGTGCGACAAGGTCTCGCCGATGCGGGTGGCGGTCGGCGCGCTGGCCGGGCTGATGGTCTCGTGGGGCATCGGCTACTTCGTGCTCCAGGGCGGCACCTCGTGGCTGGTTTACTGGATCGCCGTGCAGATGTTCCCGAGCACGGCCTGGAACCTCGGCTTCACCGCGGTCACGATGATGCTGTTTCACCAGGAAAAGTTCGCCCAGCTCTCGTCCGGCCTGAACGTGATCGGCTTCGGCAGCAGCATCCTGGGCAGTTTCCTGATCGGGCTGTTCATCGACCTGACGGGCCAGGACTACCGCATGATTTTCGCCTGGTCGTTCTGCTGGTTCGCGCTGGCGGTCGTGCTCATGGCGCTGGTTTACCGCGACTGGAAACGGCTCGGCGGCCCGGACCACTACGCGCCCCCGCTGCCGGGAAAAACCGCCGCCGCATGACCCCCGCGCGGCGGCGCGGAAGTCAGTTTTGCCCCTCGTTTTCAACCGGCCCGGCCAGCAGCCGTTTGCGGGCCATCGGGCGGTTGAGCAGCCACGGGATGGCCGGCGTGACGAGCAGCCAGCGCAAAAACCACGTCTCGCCGCCGAGCGCGGCGGCGGCGATGCCGCCGCCGACAAGGACCGCCGCGCCCGTCAGGTCCACCGCGCCGCAGGCGCGTTCGCACCGCCCGGCGAGCAGCAGGATGTGGAAGAATTGCGCGGTCAGCAGCGCCGCCATGAAGCAGCCCGCGGGCACGATCATGCCGAGCGCGCCGCGGTAGGTTTCCGCGATGAGCGGCCCCGTCAGAAACGGCGCCGCGGCGTGCAGGGCGCCCAGCCCCGCCAGCGCGCACGCCAGGTAGCCGGCGGCCACGCGGTCAACCCGCCCCGCCAGCGCCCGCCGCCCGGCCGCCGTCACGGCGGGCGCCGCGAAAAACGAGGGTTGGAAATACTGGACAAAAACCACGCCCAGCATCGACGTGACGATGAGCGACACGTTTCCCGCCAGGGTGAAAAACCCCGCGCGTTCCGCGCCGAAAAAACCGGCCATGATCCAGCGGTTCGCCGCCGTCGCGGCCCACGAGGCCAGCGCCAGCACGACGAACAGCGGGCCGGCAAAGACCGGCGTCAGCTGGCGCCCCGGCGGCCGTTCCACGCACGCGGCGGCGGCGGGCGCGGGCGCGGGGGTGGCGGCGGGGGCCGCGCCGGCGCGGGCCGCGCGGCGGCCGGCGCGCGAGGCCGCCCACCAGGCCGCGCCCGCGAACACCAGCGCGTGCGCGGCAAACCCCGCCTGCAACGCCGCCAGCGAGCCGCCCGCCGCCACGTAGCACAGCGGCGGGCCGAAGGAGCGCGTGACCGAGCCCGTCACCGCGACGCCCAGGTCGGCCCAATGCGAGCGTTGCGCCTGCAAGGCGCCCTGCCCGAGCGCGGCGGGCACGAGCGCCGCCGCCGCGAGGAACAGCAGCCCCGCCGTGCCCCGCCACGGCCCGCCGGGCACGAACGCCGCGGCGCACCCGGCCGCCAGCGCGAGCCAGGGCAGTTTTTTCCAGGCCGCCGCGATGGTCTCGCGCCACAGCCCCGCGCGGTCCGGCGAACCGGCCCAATGGCGGACGACAAACTTGACCAGCCCCGCGTGCACCACCCACATGCCGAGCGGCGCGCAGGAAACAAAAACGCCATACGCCCCGTAATCGCCGGGCGCCACCAGCCGGGTGGCGATCCGCACGCCGGCGACGCCGCAGGCCAGCCCCGCCGCCTGGCCGAGGGCGATGGGCAGCAGTCTTTGGCGGAGGGATGCGCTGGTGGGAAACATGGCGGCGGGCGGGCGGCGGCGGTGGCGTCGGCGGTGGCGGCGGACTCAGCGCATCCGCGCCGAAAACCAGGCGCCGATGAGGAGCATCGCCACGCCGGGCGCGCAGGCCGCGGCCAGCGGGTCGAGCGTGCCGCGCACGCCGAGCGCGGTGGCGAGCTTCATCAGCACGAAATACAGCAGGAACAGCCCCAGCGATTTCGACACGCCCACCGCCGGGTTCACGCGCACGCCGGACATCGCGAACGGAATCGCGATCGCGATCGCGATCAGCGGCCCGAGCGTGCTCGCCAGCACCTCGTAATAGCGGATCAGGTAAATCGTGAGCTTCGGGTTGTCGTCGATCCGGAAGTGCCGGATGATGCGCCGCAGCTCGAAAAACGAAAGGTCGCCCGGCTTCACGTCAAACACGAGCATGAGCGCGGGATCCTCGTCGTAGTAGGACATGACGCGCTCGTCGAAATTCACCACGCGCGTCTCATGCCCGCTCTCAAGGTCGAACCAGGTCTCGCGCCCGCGCAAAAAAACCCAGCACCCCCGCCCCGCCCCGCCCCGCCCCGGCTCGTAATACGCCTCCTCGGCGTAGAAACGGATCTTCTCCCGCCGCCCCAGCGTGAGCTCCGACACGCTCACGCCGTAGGCCCGCCGCGCGAACCGGCTGTAGCGGTTGATGAACCACAGCCGCCCCTCGCGCTGGTTGTCGAAAGTGACCGTGCGCGTCACGCCCACCGCCGACGCATCCTGCGCCTGCGCCGCCTCGCGCCTGAACCCCATCTGCTCCAGCAGCGCCCGCGACGCCTCCACCGACCGCGGCGCCACCCCGGCGTTGAGCACCCACATGACGCCGCACAACGCCACCCCCGCCAGCCAGATGGAGCGCGTGATGCGGAAAACCCCCAGCCCCGCCGCGCGCATGGCCGTGATTTCGTTGCCCCGGTGAAGCTGCCCGAGCGCGTAAAGCAGCGAGATGAGCACGATGACGGGCAGCACAAACGAAAGAAAACCCGGGATGGTGATGATAAAATACCACGCCATGTCCGCGACCCCCGCGCCCATGTTTTGCAGGTCGCGAAAATCCGAATACATCGCCTGGATGAGCAGCAGCCCGACCGTGGCGGCCAGCACCAGGGCAAAGACGGCGAGCCATTCGCGCAGGATATGCCGGTCAATCGTGTTCACCGCGCCCGATAAAAAGAGCGCGTCGCCGGTTGGCAAAACCCAAAAACAAAATCGCGCCCCGCCGCCCCGCCCCTTTCCCCCCAAAAAAAATCCCCGCCGGACGGCTCCCCCCGGAAAGGGTGCAACCCAAAGTGATGCCCCCTCTTTCTTCTTTCCTCTTTATCTTTATCTTTCTCTTTCTCTTTCTCGTTCTCGTTCTCGTTCTCGTTCTCTCTGCTCGTGCCCGACGAAAGACGAAAGATAAAGAGGAAAGAAGAAAGAAGGGGGCATCACTTTGGGGCACGCGTCTTTTGAGGGAGTGACATCGCTTCCTGTCGCACCCGGTTGCAAGGCGGAGGCGAATCCAGGCTTGCGGCGGACGCGGGATGGGTTCTCCTGATTTGGTGGTGAATCCGATTCAGGCAACAACACGACAGGACGGGACGGCGCCACCGGACGAAATGCGTGCGGTGCCGGGAGTTTTTGGGGGATGAGCAACGTGGAAGTCCGCTTCTTTAATGGAGGATATTGCCGCCAGCTGCTTGCGCTGGTGGATCATCACTCGTGGAAGTTCGATCGCTTTTACGCGGTGTTTCTCGCGGTGCGGCATCCGGGCGAAGGCTGGGTCGTCATCGACACGGGTTACGGCGATGCCTTCAAAGAGGCGTCGCAACAGTGGCCGTGGCGGCTTTACCGGTGGTGCATGCTGATGCACTCGGACGCGTCCGCCGCCGGGACGCTCGCGGAGGCCGGCATCGCGGCGGACGAGGTGCGGCATGTGGTGATCACGCATTTCCACGGCGACCATGTCGGCGGCCTGAAGGATTTCCCGGCGGCGCGTTTTCATTACCATGAGAACGCGCTGCGTTCGCTGGCGCGGCTGACGGAGCGCGGCCAGGCGCTGTCGGCGTTTTTCCCGGCCCTGCTGCCGGGCGACTTCAGCAGGCGCGCCCGCTGGATAACCTCGGAGCGGTTCGTGCAGGACGGGGAGGTGCCGTTCATGAGCCACGATTTGTTTGGCGACGGGTTGATCCGGCTGGTGCATTTGCCGGGGCACGCCCCGGGGCATGTGGGTGTCTTGCTGAAAACGGAAGGGCGGGGGATTTTTTATGCGGCGGATGCGTTCTGGCGGTTCTGCCAGATCGAAAAACCGGGCAACCTCATGCTGCCCGCCTACGCCATGCAGTGGAACGCCGACGCCTACGACACCACGATTTCCAAGCTGCGCGAGGTGCACCAGGGCGGGCAATGGGAGTTGATCGCATGTCATGGCATCGAGGCGCAGCAGAAGATCGCGCGCGCATAGGGCGCGAAAGCGTGGGGCGCGGATATCCCGCCTGTGGGAATGGGAGGCATGGGAGGAATAGGAGATATGGGAGGCATGGGAGGCATGGCATTCAACAAGGGGTGGGCGGCGGTTTCGCCGGGAGCGCCGCCGGCCTCTGGAGAACACCTTGCCTCCCATATCTCCTATGCCTCCCATAACTCCCATATCTCCCATATCTCCCATATCTCCCATATCTCCCATTTTCCCGAAACCACCGCGGCACGGATGGCACGGAGGCTTCCGCGTTTGAAAACTGCTTTTTAGAGGCGCCCCCCATGAAAAACCCAAATCCCCCCGCCTCGCCCGCCCCCGCCCGTCTCGCCCCCCCGCCCACCTCGCCCACACTGCACGCACTGCCTGCACTGCCCGCCCCGCCCGCTGGTTCCCAGTGGATACCGGCACGTTTCCATTGATTCCGCTTCCGGCGCTCCCGACATTCCCGGCGCGTTCATTCCGGCCCGCCATCCGGAAAATCCTTTTTCTCCTCAACCCTCGAAAACCGCTCCGCCCATGAAACACCGCTGCCTGCGCGCCGCCGCCCTCCTCTTTTTCCCCCTCCTCGCCTTCGCGGAGCCCCCCGTCATCCCGCCCACGGCGGATTTTCCGCTGGCGACGCTCGACCTCTCCGGCCCCGCCGAAGCCGCCGCACGCCACGTCGTCGTCGCGCGCGGCACGACGGAGGTTTACCAGGGCCACCCCACCACCGTGCTGCTGCCCGACGGCAAAACCATCTACTGCGTCTGGACCATCGGCCACGGCGGCCCGTGCGGCCCCATGAAACGCAGCGACGACGGCGGCCTCACCTGGAGCGACCTGCTCCCCGTGCCGGAAAACTGGAAGACCGCGAGCAACTGCCCCGCCATTTACCGCCTCGCCGACCCGGCGGGGAAGGCGCGCCTCGTCGTCTTCGCCCAGCAAAAAGGCGTCATGCGGCGCGCCTGGTCCGGGGACGACGGCAAAACCTGGTCGCCCATGCAGCCCGCCGGCCCCGCCCTCGGCCCCTCCGTCATGCCCTTCACCGACGTCAAGCCCGTTGACGGCGGCAAACGCCTCCTCGCCATGACCAACATCCGCCGCCCCGGCGAGACCAGGGAAAAACGCTCCAACGTCCTCGCCCAAAGTTTCTCCACCGACGGCGGCCTCACGTGGTCCGCGTTTGAAATCGTCCGCGACATCCCCGGCCTCCGCCTTTGCGAACCCGAAATCGTCCGCTCGCCCGACGGCAAACAACTCCTCTGCCTCATCCGCGAGGACGCCACGCACGAGTCCCTCTTCATGACCAGCGACGACGAGGGCCGCACTTGGTCGAAGGAGAAAAAACTCCCCCGCACCCTCTGGGGCGACCGCCACAAGGCCGCCTACACGCCCGACGGACGCCTCGTCGTCGTCTTCCGCGACGTCGGCCGCAAAACCAGCCCCACCAACAACCACTTCGTCGCCTGGACCGGCCGTTACGACGACATCATCAACGGCAGACCCGGCCTCTACCGCGTCAAACTCATCCACAACCACCGCCGCGGAAAAAATTTCCCCGGACGCCTCATGGACGACTGCGGCTACCCCGGCCTCGAAGTCCTCCCCGACGCCACCCTCGTGGCCACCACCTACGCCAAATACACGGAGGGCGACGAGGGCAACTACGTCGTCGCCGTCCGTTTCAAACTCGCCGAAACCGACGCCGCGCTGCACGCCTTCCTCCTCAAAAACCGCGCCGCCAAGTGAGCGCGGATATGCACGGATAAGAACAAATCCATGGTTAAACAAAAACCGAACCATTAAACCGTCCGCGGATTACACAGATTTCCACGGCACGGTTAAATAAACCCGGCCCCGGCCTCCAATCCAACCTTCCCCGTTCTTCCAATGATACAAAAAATAATCCCCATGATTTTGCTCGCGCATCTGGTTTCCGGCCATGCCGGGATGCCGCGCGCGGACGATGACCGCATGCAGTGGTTTGATGATGCCCGGTTCGGCATGTTCATCCACTGGGGCGTTTATGCCGTGCATGGAAACAAGTGGCCCGGAAAACCCCATGCGGATGCCGGAAATGATTCACCAAAAAAACTGTCGGAATGGCTGATGCAGCGGGTGCCGGTTCCCGTCATGGAATACCGTTCGCTGGCGAAACAATTCACGGCGGCCAATTACGACCCCGCCGCATGGGCCGGGCTGGCCCGCGACGCCGGCATGAAATATGTGGTCATCACCTCCAAGCACCATGATGGATTCGCGCTGTGGCCGACCGCCTTTTCAGACTGGAACGTTTCCATCACGCCGGCAAAAAATGATTTGCTGGCCCCGCTGGCCGAGGCTTGCAGGAAGGAGGGGCTGAAGTTTGGTTTTTATTATTCCCAATGCCAGGACTGGGTCAATCCGGGCGGGGCGAAGCGCAACCCTTATTGCAAGGAGGGCGGGAAGCGCCACATGGACGACGGGGACGGATGGGATGAGCTGCAAAAAGGCCCCTACGATGATTATTTGCAAAAAGTGGCGCTCCCGCAGGTCAACGAACTCCTCGAACGCTACCAGCCTGATATCATTTGGTGGGACACCCCGGTGCATATGAATGAAAAGCGCGCAAAGCCGTTTTATGAAGCGGTGGCGAAATATCCGGAAATAATAACAAACAGCCGCCTGGGCGGACCCTATCGGGGCGACACGCGGAACCCGGAGCAATGGGTGCCCCCGGAAGGCTACCCCGGCGAGCGCTTCGAGGTCTGCATGACGATGAACGACTCCTGGGGCTACGCCAGCGATGATCATAATTGGAAATCAACCACCGCGCTGCTCCAGATTCTTTCAGACACGGTCTCCAAGGGCGGAAACCTTCTTTTGAACATAGGCCCCAAGGCGGACGGCGGCATCCCGGAGCCCGTGCTGGATCGCCTGCGGGAAATATCCGCCTGGATGCGTTCCCACGGGCGGTCCATTCATGGCACCCAGGCCTCGCCCTATCCGCGGCAACTCCCGTGGGGCCGCATGACACGAAAGCGGAAACCAACCGGGGAGGAGATATTGTATTTGCACATTTGGGAATGGCCCGCGGACGGGGAAATCCTGCTTCCAACCATCAAGCAGGCCCCGGTTTCCGCCGCCCTGCTGCCCGACGGCAGGGCGCTCGCCTCCGAATTGAACCGGCAGGGCCTGGTCGTGCGGCTTGCCGGCGCGCGCGCCCCGGACCCGCATATTTCGGTGGTCGAGTTGATTTTCAAGGAGGCGGTAAGCGTCACCGCCCCGGCCTTTCTTGCGGCGGATGCGGACGGCGTTTTCAGGCTCGGCGCAAGAGACGCCGACCGCTACGGAAGCACGGCGGGGGTCATCGAGGTGACCGGGCGGGGCGCTGAGGCGGCGTTGTCCAACTGGACCCATCCCGCGTGGCATCTCAAATACCGGGTCCAATCGCCGGCCCGCGCGGCTTTTCGCATGAGCGCCAGGATTTCCACGACCGCCGGCTCGCAATTAAAAATCAACTGCGGCGCCCCGGCATTCGCCGCCTCGATTCCAAATACAAACGGCGAATGGCGCGACATTGATCTGGGCGAACTGACCCTCCCCGCCGGCGAGTCGGCCATAGTGGTTAAAACAGGGGAGAAATGGACCCCGGTCAAAATCCGCACCGTAACTTTGGCCCCGATAAACAAACCGGAAACCTCTGAAAAATAAACCAACCGCGAAATTTCCAACCATTAAAACGAACCATCATTTTAGACAGAATGGACAGAATGGAAGAGAATTAACAGAATAAACAACCCATTCCGTCCATTCCGTCAAATTCCGTCCATTCTGTCTAAAAAAAGAACCATTATCTTGAACAGAAGGAAACAAAGGCAACAAAGAAGGCATATAGAATGAAAGGTTTTCTTCGTTCCCTCCGCTTCCTTCTGTTCAATAAAAACGAACCAATAAATTAAACCACGAAGGATGCGAAGGACACGAAGAAGATTTTTATCAACCCCCTCCCTGCCTTCCTTCGCGCCCTTCGCGTCCTTCGCGGTTATAAAAATCGAACCATTAAATCCAACCACGGACGAACATGGATAAAAACTTTCCAAACGCCGGTTTGAATCTGTGTTTATCTGTGATTAAACAAAATGCATCGTTTATTTCGCGTCTTTCCTCGGTTGAAAACTGAATTTTCAGAACCTCCCGACGACAACCAATAGCCGTAATTAACATGAATAACATAAAATCAAACCCCTGCATCCTGCTTTCCGCGTGTTTGCTTGGCCTGTTTGGAATCGCCGCCAGCGCGCCGTCCGCCGCCGCCACGCCGCCGCCCTCCGCCGCGGAAAAAGCCCGCGCCACGCTAGAGCGGCTGGACGCGGATTACTCCTTCAGCGACACCCAGAAAAAACAAGTCCTCGCCATCTTTGAAAAACAACAGACGGACATCGCCGCCGCGCAGGCCGATGCCTCGCTGTCCCCGGCGGCCAGAAAGGAGAAAATCAGCCGCGCCAACGCGTCAGCCTATGGGAAACTCGCCGCGCTTTTCACCCCGGCGCAAAAGGAAATCCAGCGGCAAAAAATCGCCGCGAAAGCCCGGGACGACGACGCCGACCGGAGCGAGCCTGCCTCGTGGCTCATCCCCGGCAACGGCTTCGAGCCCGTCGCCGCGCCCTCCATCGGTTTCCACGAAACCTCCTATATCGCATTGCCCGACGGACGCATCCTCACCGCGCGCGGCGACCACATCGCCGTCTCCACCGACGGCATGAAAACCTTCCCCGGCAAAAACAACATCCCCTTCATCAAAAACCCGCCCGCCGCCGACGCCCCGCGCCTCGTCATCAGCGCCGCCACCGGCGCATGGCTCGTCGTCTGGCGCACCGCGCACACCCCCGCCGGCCTCGCCCAGTTTTGGGACAAAACCACCCACAACTACGTCCCCCATCTCACCGGCGGCCAGCTCATGACCGCCCGCTCCACCGACGCCGGCAAAACTTGGTCCGCCCCGCTCCGCATCTCCGACCCGCGCTACACCAACGGCCACCCGCCCCGGAAAATCCTCCAGACCCGCTCCGGTGTTTTCCTCCTGCCCGCGCAATACCGCACGCCAAGCCCCGGACGCCACACCGTCGCCATCCTCCGCTCCACGGACGACGGCCTCACTTGGTCCGCCCCCGCCCCCGCCTTCGATATCCCCAACTCCAACGGCAACCACGATGGCGTGGTCGAGCCCACCCTCATCCAGCTCAAGGACGGCGCCGTCTGGTTCCTCACCCGCACCAATCTCGGCGCCCTCTGGGAATCCCGCTCCCATGACGACGGCCTCACCTGGTCCCCGCTCCGTCCCACCCGCATCCCCGCCTCCAACTCCCCCGCCACGCTCGCACGCCTCTCCGACGGGCGCCTCGTGCTGGCCTGGAGCCCGTGGAAGGACACCGAGGGCAACGCGCCCCAAACCCGCGGCGGCACCGACACCACCGACTGCTCCCTCGCCGTCGCAAGCTGGCACCGCCGCGAGCTTCACCTCGCCACCTCCGCCGACGAAGGCCGGACTTGGAGCAAGCCCCTCGTCGTCGCCCGCCACTCCCGCAAAAGCGGTGTTGGCACGGGCTGGATTTCCTACGTCACCCTCTTCGAGCACGGCGAACATCTCTACCTTTTCGCCAGCATGGGCGGCCTCCACGCCCGCATCCCCCTCGGCAAACTTCCGTGACTTTGCCGCCGTGTTTTGAATGACTGTTTTTCACGCAACGACGCAACGGACGCAATGGATAGGAACTCATGACATGTTTTTATTCTTATGAAAATTTCGTTCCGCCCCTCTTCGTTGTGTCCGTTGCGTCGTTGCGTGAAAAACATGCTTTTTAGACATCGAAAGTAGCGATGAACCAAGTCTATTAAACCACCCATGAAACACAAACTCCTCCCCTGCCTCATTGGCTTCTTCGCAACCTCCATGCTCTCCGCCCGCGCCGCCGCGCCGCTCGTGCCCGACACCGTCGTCACCGGCTACGTCGCCGCCTTCAACGCGCGCGACACCGAGCTGTATCCGCAAGCCGTCACCAACGACCGCGCCGCCGCCTTCCTCCTCGAAAACTGCCCGCGCTTCATCTGCCCCGACGCCGATGTCGAACGCACCTATTATTTCCGCTGGTGGACATTCAGAAAACACATCCGCAAAACCGCCGCCGGCGGCCACGTCATCACCGAGTTCCTCGCGCCCGTCCCGCACGCCGGGCCGGAAAACATCATCAGCTGCCCCGTCGGCCACCAGTTCCGCGAAGGCCGCTGGCTGCGCGACCCGCGCTACCTCGACGACTACGCGCGCTTCTGGCTCGCCGGCGACGCCGAGAAAAAATTCCTCCGCCGCTACACCGTCTGGCTCGCCGACTCCCTCCTCCAGCAGGCCCGCGCCACCGGCTCCGACGCGCTCGCGCGCGAACTCCTGCCAAAACTGATTCATAATTTCCGCGAGTGGGAAAAAATCCGCCGCGACCCCGTCGGCCTCTTCTGGCAGCGCGACCTCTTCGACGGCATGGAGGAATCCTCCGCCTTCGCCGAGTTCGGCGGAAAAGACCACGA
>JAITDF010000668.1 GCA_031282705.1 Opitutaceae bacterium
TGTGGTTTTGTTTTGGAAACGGGCGGGCGGGTGTGGCGGCGGTGGGTGGTTGTGGCGGCGGCGGTGGGCGGTGGCGGCGATGGTGGCGGCGGTTTTGTCGGCGAGCGGGGGCTGGCGCGATGTAAATCGAGTCAAGCCGGGTCGGGCCGGGATGGCGCCGGTGGTTGTTCAGAAGACCCACGGGCGGCGTTTTTTCTGCTGGGGGAGGTCGGCGGCGGCCTTGGCGGCGGACTCGACCTCGCCGAGGCGCGCGCGGGCGGTGGCGGCGACGGGGGAGTCGGGGTAGATGGTGATGGCCTCGTTGTAGAAGACGCGGGCGGCCTGGTAATTGTCGCGGCGTTTGAAGTAGAAGTCGGCGATCTTGATTTTGCTTTCGGCGAGGGTGGTCTTCATGCCGGCGAGGCCTTTTTCGGCGGCGGACACCTGGTTGTCGCCGGGGTAGAGGATCATGAAGTCCTCGAAGTAGGTGACGGCTTCCTTGGTGGAGCCCTGGTCGTGGTAGGGGCTGTCCACGAGCGAGGCGTAGGTTTCGCCGAGTTTGAGGTAGGCGTCGGGCGAGAGGACGGAGTTGCCGTAGTTGTTCACGAGGCGGTCGAGGGCGTAGAGGGTCTCGGCGGTCTCGCCGAGGTAGTGGTGGGCGTGCGCGATGTCGAGGAGGGCGAGGGGGGCGTAGTCGCTGTAGGGGGCGTTGAAGATGACGGTTTCGAGGAACTGGATGCCTTTTTCGCGGTTGGTGAAGCCGGGGAAGAGCCAGAGGAAGCGGCCGCGGGCGCCGTTGAGGAGGGTGGCGCCGAGGTGGTATTGCTCGCCGATGATTTCGTCGAAGCGCGTGGTGTTGGGGTAGCGGCTGACGACGGTCTGGAAGTTGTTGAAGGATTTGTTGTATTTTTTGAGGTCGCGCTGGAGTCTGGCGGCGCGGTAGAGGGCCTCGGGGGCGTAGATGGAGTTGGAGTAGCGTTTGCCGACGCGTTCGTAGTCCTTGATGGCGGGGCGGACCTTGCCTTTTTCCTCGCCGGTGCGCGCCTCGTTCATGAGGCCGAGGGCGTTGCGGCCTTCGCTGCCGATGAGGCCGGAGAGGACGCCGCCTTCGATTTTCCAGCCGTTTTCGG
The DNA here is from genome assembly GCA_031282705.1 of Opitutaceae bacterium. Taxonomy (GTDB): domain Bacteria; phylum Verrucomicrobiota; class Verrucomicrobiia; order Opitutales; family Opitutaceae; genus Termitidicoccus. Next base: position 1,110 of record JAITDF010000668.1, read on the forward strand.
GCGTCCAGACGAGTTCGGCGGCGAGGCGTCCGGGGAGGGCGAGGGCGAGCGCGAGGGCGAGGGCGGACAGGATGGGCCGGGCGGCGGGCCGGGTGAGGAAAACGGATGGCATGGGCGGACGGTGTTGAGAGAAGAGGTTACCAGCGAACCAGCGCGGCTCCGTAGGTCAAGCCCGCCCCGAAGGCCACCATGAGCGAGATGGCGCCGGGGGCGATGGCGCCGGAGCGGCGGGCTTCGTCGAGGGCGAGCGGGATGGAGGCGGCGGAGGTGTTGCCGTAGTGGCGGAGGTTGGTGAAGAGGCGGTCGCGGGGGATGCCGAGGCTTTTGGCCATGGCGTCCACGATGCGCTGGTTTGCTTGATGGGGGATCACGCAGCCAATTTGAGACATGGAGAGGCCGTGTTGTTCCAGAATTTCGACGCAGGCTTTTTCCATGTTGCGCACGGCGAGCCTGAAGACTTCGCGGCCTTTCATGCGGATGTAGTGCGCGCGGGCGTGGATGTTGCCGGGGGTGAGGGGCATGGCGCTGCCGCCGGCGGCGATGTTGAGGCACGCGTCCATGCCGCCTTCGCAATAGAGGCGGGTGCCGAGGATGCGGGCGGAGGGGGCGTCGCCGGCGTCGGCGGCGGCGGCGGGCCCGAGCACGGCGGCGCCGGCGGCGTCGCCGAAGAGGATGCAGGTGGAGCGGTCCCGCCAGTCGGTGAAGGCGGTGAGTTTTTCCGCGCCGATGATGAGGGCGCGGCGGTAGCGGCCCGAGGCGAGCATGGCCCAGCCGGTGTCGAGCGCGTAGAGGAAGCCGGAGCAGGCGGCGTTGAGGTCGAAGGCGGGGATGTGGCGGGGGGCGCCGAGGCGGGCTTGCACGAGGCTGGCGCAGGAGGGGGTGAGCATGTCGGGGCTCACGGTGGCGACGATGATGAGGTCGATGTCGGCGATGGCGAGCCGCGCGTCGGCGAGCGCGGCGGCGGCGGCGCGGGCGGCGAGGTCGGAGGTGTTTTCACCGGGCGCGGCGACGCGGCGTTCGCGGATGCCGGTGCGGGCGGCGATCCATTCGTCGGTGGTGTCGAGGCGGTGCGTTTGCGCGAGTTCCGTGTTGGCCAGCACCCGCGCCGGTGCGGCGGAGCCGGTGCCGAGGATGGAGATGTGCGTGGTGGGCATGGGCGCGCGGGCGTGGAGCGAGGGAGGCGGGCGGGTGCGCCGGGCGTCACCGGGCGGCGCGGCCGATGAGGTCGTTGGCGCGGGCGATGTCGGCCTCGATGTGCCGGGTGAGGCTGGTCTTGATCATCTCGCTGGCGTCGTGGATCGCGTTTTTGAGGGCCTGCCGGTTGGCGGAGCCGTGTGCCTTGATGAGGTTGCCGCGGAGGCCGAGCAGCGGCGCGCCGCCGTAGCGCTCGGGTTTGATGCGGTCGCGCAGGGCCGTCAGCGCGCCTTTGGCCAGGGCGGCGCCCAGCGCGCGCATCGGGTTGGCGAGGAGCTGGCTTTTGAGTTCGGCGCTGATGAATTTGGAGAGGGACTCCCAGGATTTCAGGCAGATGTTGCCGACAAAGCCGTCGCAGACCGCCACGTCCACCCCGTCGGCGAAGAGCTGGAAGCCTTCGACGGGGCCGAGGTAGTGGATGAGGCCGCCGAGGCGCTTGAGCAGTTCGTGGGTGGCGGTGACGAGGGTGTTGCCCTTGCCCTCCTCGGTGCCGATGGTGAGGAGGCCGACGCGCGGGCGTTCGACGCCGAATTCGAGCCGGTAATAATGCGAGCCGAGGATGGCGTTGTGGACGAGGTGGTCGGGCCGGGCCTCGGGGTTGGCGCCGGCGTCGAGGACGACGAAATGGCCGTTGGCGCGCGGGACGACGGCGGCGAGGGCGGCGCGGTCCATGCCGTCGAGCGTGCGGAGCTTGAGGATGCCCGCGCCGACGAGGCAGCCGGTGTTGCCGCAACTGATGGCGGCGCCGGCGGCGCCGTTTTTGACCAGTTCGATGGCGCGCGCCATCGAGGAGTCCTTTTTCCGTTTCAGCGCGAGCAGCGGTTTGTCGTCCATGTTGACGACTTCGGAGGCGTGGAAGAACGCCAGTTTCGGATGGCCGGCGATGCCCGCCTCCTGCGCGAGCCGCCGGAGCAGCGCCTCGTCGCCGACAAGCGTGAGCGGGCTGAGGTCGGGAAATTCGGCCAGCGCGAGTTTCGCCGCGGCGACGACCTCGGAAGGCCCGGAGTCGCCGCCCATGGCATCAACCGCGATGGAGCCGTGAACGCCATTGTTCAAGCCCGGCACAGGAAAAAGCGGGTTGGTCGTTGGGAGGATGGGAGGGAACGGTGTGCGGCGGCCCGCGGCGGGCTCAGACCTCGACGTTGAGCACCTGCCGGCCGCGATACATGCCGTTTTTCGGGTTTACGCGATGGGGGCGGAAGGCGCTGCCGTCGGCCGGGTCGATCGCGTATTGCGGAGCCTTGAAGGCATTGGCGGCGCGGCGGTTGGCGCTGCGCCGTTTGGATTGTTTGCGTTTTGGATTGGCCATGATTGGAAGCGTTTGAAAAACGTTTAAAAAGAGACGGCATGGAGACCACGGAAGGAAACCCTGCCGGCGTTTGTCATAGGTGTGAAGGGCGGACGTTAAAGCCCCGCGGTGTTTTGCGTCAAGCGCGTTGCTCGGTTGCGTCCCGAAAAGGGGGGGCGGCGGGAAGTGATGTCACTCCCTCAAAAGGCGGGTGCAACCCAAAGTGATGCCCCCCTCTTTCCTCTTTCTTCTTTATCTTTCTTCTTCCGTCATGAGGATCAGGGAGTTCCGATCGAAGCGGGAAGCCTGACAAGATAAAGAGGAAAGAGAAAGAGGGGGG
>JAITDF010000080.1 GCA_031282705.1 Opitutaceae bacterium
CAAGGGCGTAGTTCTGCCCTGACGAAAGAGCCCTATGGACAGGTTGCCCCGGGGCAACCTGTCCATAGGGCTCTTTCGTCAGGGCAGAACTACGCCCTTGACCCCGCCCTGCCGTGCGGACGAACGTCTGTTCCTTATGCTCAAAGCTGGCATTGTCGGCCTGCCCAACGTAGGCAAATCCACCCTTTTCAACGCACTCACCCGCTCCCGCAAGGCGGAGGCGGCCAACTATCCCTTCTGCACCATCGACCCCAACGTCGGCGTCGTCACCGTGCCCGACGACCGCCTCGCCCCGCTTGCCAGAATCGCGAAAACCAGCGTCATCATCCCCGCCGCCATCGAGTTTGTGGACATCGCCGGCCTCGTCGCCGGCGCCAGCAAGGGCGAGGGGCTGGGCAACCAGTTTCTGGCCAACATCCGCGAAGTGGACGCCATCGTGCAGGTCGTGCGCTGCTTCGAGGACCCCGACGTCGTCCACACCATGGGCGGCGTCGATTCCGTGCGCGACATCGAAGTCGTCACCACCGAGCTTGTGCTCGCCGACCTCGAATCCGTGGCCCGGCGCATGGAGAAAACGCAAAAAAAAGCCAGGGCCGGCGACAAGGACGCCATTGCCGAGATGGCGTTGCTCGAACGGCTCTCGCCCCACCTCAACGAAGGCAAAACGGCCAACGTCCTCCCCGGCGCGACCGGGGACGACAAGGCCATGATGAAGCACTTCCAGCTTCTCACCGCCAAGCCGGTCCTCTTCGCCTGCAACGTCGCCGAGACCGACCTCGCCACCGCCGGGCTGAATCCCTTTGTGCAAAAAGTCGCCGAATACGTGCGCACCCACCACGACGCCGCCTACGTGCCCATCTCCGCCAAAATCGAGGCCGAGCTTGGCGAGCTGCCCGCCGACGAGGCGAAGGCGTTTTTGAACGACCTGGGCGTGGACGACTCCGGCGTCTCCGCGCTTATCCGCGCCAGCTACGCGCTCCTCGGTCTGCAAACCTACTTCACCGCCGGCGAAAAGGAAGTGCGCGCCTGGACCATCAAGAAAGGCTGGAAGGCTCCGCAGGCCGCCGGCGTGATCCACACCGATTTCGAGAAAGGATTCATCAAGGCCGAAGTGGTGGGCTACGAGGACCTGGCCCGGCTGGGCGGCATCGCGGCGGCGAGAGAGGCTGGCAAATACCGGCTGGAGGGCAGGGATTACGTCTTTCAGGACGGCGACGTGGCGCTTTTCCGTTTCAACGTGTGATACCATTTCTCGCTCAACCGTATAATAACCACCGCCGGACGGGGCTTGATGTGGAGTGCGGCGACCTGTCGCCGCTGTTGACGGTGCGACCTGTCGCGCCGCAACGCCCGCCGGTGCCGGCAGCGACCGCCGGTGCCGGCGGTGTGTTTTTGTTTCCGTGCCGTTTTTTTGCGGCGGCGGCGCAGCGACAGGCCGCCGCGTCAATAGCGGTGGCAGGCCACCGCACTCCATATCAGGCCGCCGTGTTCTTATACGTTTGAGTGGTAAATGGCGTGAGACTGGTCTGGCCCTCGAAGCAGGCGGCAACCGCTCCGCCGGCATGGCGAGCCTGTTTGCGCCTTGGGGTGAATCGCGGTCAATCGCCGGCCGCAAAGCCTCCCAACGCTTGCGCGATCGCCCGCAGCCCCTCCAGCCCGTTCATGGGCAAACTCACGTCCTCACTCCGTCGCACTGCCCCGTCGCGCGGATTGAGGCGGATCAGCGGGCAGCCTTGCACCTCGCCGAAGTGGCGAACCGTGGGAATGGCCTGCCCGGCGCCGATTTCCAGCACGACGGGACTGCGCACCCCCGCCCGCCACGTGTTGAGGCGCGCCATTTGCTCTCTTTCGCGCCGGTCGATCCAACCCCAGTCTCCAAACATCAGGATGTTCGGGCGCGCAAGACGGTGGCAACGCGGGCAAAGCGGCGGCGCGGAGAGGAGTTCACAATGCTCTTCGTCAATGTCAGGATGGAGTTCCGTCGCCGGCCAGATCTCGTCGGCGCAGGGTTGCAGGCATTGCAGCCAGTGGATGGAGCCGTGGCATTCCACGACGCGTTCCTCGTCGAAGCCGGCGCGTTGAAAGTGACCATCGACATTGCTGGTAAACACGAAAGCACCGTGCGGCAATCGTGCCGCAATCTTGCGCAAGATGTGAAACCCCTCGTGCGGCGCTGTGGCGCGATAGAGATTCAGCCGATGGCCATAAAACCCCCATGCCAGACGCGGATTGTCCGCAAACCGTTGCGGACTGGCGATTTTCGCGAAGTGCAAGCGAGCGCGCCCCAACGCCGGATACGCCCGCCACAACCCCGCCTCGCCGCGAAAGTCCGGCATTCCCGAATCCACGCCCATCCCCGCGCCCGCCGTGACAATCATCGCGTCGGCCTCCGCCAGCAGCCTTGCGGCGCGCATGATGGATTGGGAAGGCGGTTCGGAAGCGGGGATGTTCATTTTCGCGTAGAAAATATCACCGGGATGGGACATGCAATGCCAGACTGAACCAATCCGTCGAAAGGGGTGTAATTGCGATTGGTAGCAGCAGGGAGGAAATGGCAAGTGAGGGGTATGGAAAAAACCAAAGAGAAGGCCAAGCAACTCGATGAAAGCACAAGGCAATGGCTGGAAAGCCGGCCGGAACTGGTGAGGCGGCTCAAGGAGATGAGACGCATAAGCGAGAACGGGCAGCGGGAGCACGAAGTG
>JAITDF010000745.1 GCA_031282705.1 Opitutaceae bacterium
TGTCCCAGGGCATGGGCCGGGAGCCTAGGCTCCCGGCCCATGCCCTGGGACACTGCAAAAGTGTCACCCCCTTAGCGGGACATGTGTCACCCTCATAGCGGCACAAAACACGCCGACACCGCCGCTAGACCCACGCGGCAACCGACGGCGTTCTGGGCGAGACCGCCCTACCAAAATCTGCCGACTGCGTAACATCAGTTAAACTGCCGGCGAAGCCGGCTTGCTGCCGCCCCTTCGGGGCTTGGTTTTCTATCAACGTGTTCCGTGGGTTCCACGCTGCGCGCGTCACCCACGGCTAAAAGCTGCCGCCCCACCGGGGCTGACCGTCGCCGCCGCACCACGTCGCCGTCACCGCCACGCCGTCGCGTGCCGCGCCGCGTCCGCGACCGCCGGCGGCGTCACCGGCCACTCCCTTTTCCTCCTTTTTCACCATGAAGCGGCTTCCCAATCCATACCGCGTCACTCTACATTGCCGGGACGATGAACCTCTCCAAACGCGGCGAATACGGCCTCCGCGCCATGATTGACATGGCGATTGCCCACGAGCTGGGTCGCGATTTGCTGCAACTCAGCGAACTCGCCGGGAGCGAAAAAATCCCCGTGAAATTTCTCGAACAAATCCTCCTCGCCCTCAAACAGGGCGGCTTCCTCGAAAGCGTGCGCGGAAAATACGGCGGCTACCGCCTCGCCCGGCCCGCCCGCGAAATCATCGCCGGGCAGATCGTGCGCCATCTCGACGGCTCGATCGCCCCCATCGGCTGCGTCAGCCGGACCGCCTACGAAAAATGCTCGTGCCCGGACGAGACCCATTGCGGCCTGCGCATGCTCATGCTCGATGTCCGCAACGCCATCAGCGACATCCTCGACCGCTACACCCTCGCCGATGTCGCCGGCGTGGCGCTCCGCAAAATGCGCGCCGACAACGTCAACCTCCCCTTTGTTGTCAGCCCGCACCTGACCGGCGCGCGCGGCGGCAAGCCGAAAACCCGCCGCCCCGGCGCCTCGAAAAAACCCTCGCCGCTCACCACGCCCTTCGAAACCGGCCTCGGCGAATTTCTCTACCGCGAAGGGATATGACATGCTGGATGCTAGTGACAAGTAGCAAGTGGCAAGTAACAAGTAACAAGCAGTGAGTAGTGATGAAAACCCGCCATTTTGAACTTAAACTATCTGATGTTACGCGGCAGCCAGTCTTTTGGCAGGCTTTTGGCAGGGCGGTCTCGGCGAGACCGCCCTGCCAAAAAACCTCTCCTGCGTAACATCAGTTAAACTTAAACTTAAACTCATACTCGCACTCCCCCATTTCCTTCCCGGTTTATTAAACTTAATACAACACCAAACCAGCAACCGCCAAACCATCGACACCTGCCATGATGCAAAAACATCCTCATCTCTCCATATTTTCCCCCGCATTTCTCCGGGCATCCATCCGGGTATTTCTCCGGGCATTCCTGCTGCCCGCGCTCGCGTTTGCGTTCTCCGGCTGCGGAAAAAAAGCCGCCGACCAGACCGTGCTGCGCGTCGGCTATTTCCCCAACATCACGCATGCGCAGGGCGTGATCGGCAGCACGCTCACCGCCGGGAAAAAGGAGCAGGCGTGGTTCGAGCAGCGCCTCGGCCCCGGTGTGCGCGTCGAGTGGTTCGCCTTCAACGCCGGCCCCACCGCGATGGAAAGCATGATGGTCAACTCCATCGACATGACCTACGTCGGCCCGAACCCCTCGCTCAACGCCTACATGCGCACCAAGGGCGCGGACATCCGCGTGGTCGCCGGCTCGGCCAACGGCGGCGCCGCGCTCCTCGTGCGCCCCGCCGCCGGCATCGCCGCGCCGGCGGATTTCCGGGGCAAAAAACTCGCCACGCCCCAATTCGGCAACACACAGGACATCGCCGCCCGCGTGTGGCTCGGCGCGCACGGCTTCAACATCACGCAGGCCGGCGGCGACGTATCCGTCATCCCCACCGCCAATCCCGACCAGCTCGCGCTCTTCCAGCAAGGCCGCATCGACGCCGTCTGGACGGTGGAGCCGTGGGTCTCTCGCATCGAACGCGAGGCGGGCGGCAGGGTGCTCGTGGACGAATCCGACGCGATCACCACGGTGCTCGTCGCCAGCGTGCGCGCGCTCCAGGAGAAGCCCGGGCTGGTCGCGCGCTTCACGCAGGCGCACCGCGAACTCACCGACTGGGTGAACCAAAACCCCGCCGAGGCGCAGGCGCTGGTGCAGCGCGGCATCACCGCGACCGTGAAGCGCGAAATCCCGCTCGACCTCGTGAAGGCCTCGTGGAAACGCCTCCGTTTCACCGCCGACATTTCCCCCACCCCCTTCGAGAAGCTCGTGAAGCAGGCGCGCGAGCTTGGTTTCATCAAGGACGACACCCCGCTCGACCGTTTCATCAGCATCATCCCCCCGCCCGGCGCGAAGGAATAATTGATGCCACGCGGAGAGCCAAGCAGGGCAAGCGTCCCGCTTGCCTGATTGGGGATGTAGGGCGAGCGTCCCGCTTGCCAGACGGGAGCAGAATGCTCCCGCCACTTTCGGGGGCGGCGCGCTTCGGGGGCGGCGCGCGTTGGGGCGGCGCGCTTCGGGGCGGCGCGCTTCGGGGCGGCGCGCGTTGCGCGCCGTCAGGCAAGCGGGACGCTCGCCCTACGGCCCAATCTGGCAAGCGGGACGCTCGCCCTACGGCCCCAAAGCCTCCGCGTGAAACATGATTTTTCAAAGTGCCCTTTTGTGAGATATCCTTCCCTGGCTGCAATTAT
>JAITDF010000749.1 GCA_031282705.1 Opitutaceae bacterium
GCTTGACTTTTTCAGCCCCGGAGGGGCGGCAGCCTTTAGCCGTGGGTGACGAGCGTAGCGAGGAACCCACGGAAAACGTTGTTTAAAACCCCAAGCCCTGAAGGGGCGGCAGCGCGCGCCGTTCGCCTCATCGCATTTCCCCGCCCTTCCCTCGCTGCCGCCCCTTCGGGGCTCGTTTTTTTCCTGATGGATTCCGTGGGTTCCTCGCTGCGCTCGTCACCCACGGCTAAATGCTGTCGCCCCTCCGGGGCTGAAACACCGCGCTCCTCCGGGGTTGAAAAGATCAAGCGCTGTCTCCGCTTCCGCGTAACATCAGTTAATTAATCACTGATGTTACGCAGAAACGTCCGCTCTTTTTCTCTTTCCTCTTTCTCTTTATCTTTCTCTCATCCTTCCCATCCCCTTTTCCCCTCTTGGGGAAAGAGGAACGAGAACGGACGCTTCCGCGTAACATCAGTTACATCAGAAGACCTTGCGTCCGTTCCGCTCCATGCCCACCACGGTCCGGCCGTCCGGTTGTTTTATGAATGTGAATATGTCCTTTTGGTCGTGCCATGAGACGGTCAGGCGGGTGCGGCCGGCATTCCATTCGGTTTCGGGCTGTTCGTCGCCGTGCAGGCAGGGGAACAGCAATACCTTGAAGGCTCCCTCGGCGGCGCGGGCCGGGATGACAAGGCGTTTTCCGAGGCCCATGCTGCGGAGGTAGAACTGGTGCATGTCCTCGGTCTTCAGGTGTTCGATGGTTTGCAGGCTTGGGTTTGGCTCCAGATTCGGGCGCGGCGCGGATGTTTTTTCCAAAACGCGCACGAGCAGCTGCGGGTTTCCCTTCCGGGGCGTGAATCGCCCGGCTTTGTATTCCCAGCCCGGCTCATTATCGACGGCGCGCATGTCGCGCGGCATGGTTTTGTCGCCCAGCATCATGTCGTAATCGCCCGCGGCGCCGTGGTCCGACAGTTTGCTGAAGCCGAGGTCGAGCGGGCCGGACTGCTGCCGCACCGACACGAGTTGTTTTATGCCCACAAGCTCGACGTCCAGCGGCATGGGCATGAGCCATTCGTATAAACGCACATTGTCGTCTTTCTTGATATCATCAACGATGAGCGCGTAGGCGTGCCCGCCTTTTATCAGGGCGGCGGTGCGGAAGGCGTGGCGCACGGGATTGCATTCAAGGCGCATCGGCCAGGTGTCCTCCTTCCAGATGAGGGCGTTTTTATACAAATTGCCCGAATACATTTCCGCGACGGGTTGCAGGGGGTCGCGCACGGGTCTTTGGCCGGGGAAATATTTTTTCAGGTTTGCGGCCGCATCGGCATACACGCCGGCGGCCCATTTCGCGGGCACAGGGCGGTCGAGCAGCATGTCGGCGACGGGGGTTTTGAGCCAGCTCCAGTCGTAGCTGTATTTCTGGTCGATCACCGCCACGGTCGCCTCGGGGGAATCCTTGCAGTCGAGCCACGAGCACGGGGTGGGGAAGTAGCCTTGCCCCGCGCCGTCGATAATCACCACGGAATGATACTGGCTTTGCGTGCTGCGGAAGCCGTCAACCACCCAGTCGCGCCCGTTGGCGGAGAGGGTGAACGCGCCGCGGTCGCTGTGGTCGTGCGAGAGGAAGAAGGTGTCGCGGCGCGCCTCAAGCGTGAACTTCACCGCGTCCCTGCCCCATGCGTTGCGGGCGGAGAAGTAGCCGCGGCCGGCGGCGTAATAAGTGAGCGGCGTCCCGGCGGGCGGACGGGCGTCGTATTCTTTTTTTGATTTGCCGGGCTCGCGGCAGAAAACATAGGCGGCGACGTTTGGCGTGCGGGGGCCGGGTTTTTCGGGGATGCAGTGGGCGAGCAGGTAGTCGATTCTGGCGTCATCGGGATAATATGTTTTCAATACGATCATCATTTCCCATGGCAGGAGGCTGCGCGTGCCGGTGTCGCCGCCGGTTTCCCAGAGGGCGTCGGGGTTTGGCGAGAGGGTGTGGACGGCCCAGTCCAGCATCGCGTGGATGCGCGGGTGCGCGAGGAGGTTTTCGCCGCCGCGCCTGGCCAGGGCGGCGAGGAAGGGGAAATTGTAGATTGACTGGCCCAGTGTATAATTCTGCCCCTCGGTGCTCATGCCTTCCGGGGAGAACTGCCATGTATAATAATCCCCGGCGAGTTCCGCGCCGCGCGCGAGGATGCGTTCGTCGAGCGGGGCTTCTTTTTCGAAGGCGAGCATGGTGAAGGGATAATTGAGCGCCGCGGCGATATGATTCCACATGCGCCACGGGGGCGGCAGGTTCATGCCGTCGGCCCATTTGCCATCGGTTTCCTTCTTTATGAAATCGAGAATGAACTTTCTGTCGCCGGCGCCCAGGGCGGGGGCGGTGAAATCGTATAATTGCGCGAGCGAGACGTTCCAGTGCAGCGCCTCGATGACCATGTCTTCAAAGCCTTCAATTTTGGGGATTGTATGATAATAATTTATAAAGCTGCGGATGAGGTTCATGGAAACGGCGGCGGTTTCGTCCAGCAGCGGCCTGTCATCATACATTTGCGCGAGCAGGGCCTGGACGGCGAGTTCGTTCATCAGCCTGTTGTGGAGGCGCTTGGTGTCGTCGTTTGACATGAGGCCCGTTTTCAGGGTGGCGTAGAGGGGGCCGAAGGCGCCTTTCCCGGAGCGCATTTCGGCCTGGTTTTTCCGGGCGAGTCCGAGCAGTTTGCGTCCGAAGGCGGTGGTTTCGAGCCGGGCCCTGGCGGCGGGGAGTTCACCGGGCGATGTGTAGAGCCGCGGGTGGACGCCGGGGGCGGGTGTTTTGCCGAGGCGCGAGGCGTCGAAGCCGTCGGTTTTATATGCAAGGCGCGGACGCGGGGGGACGTTCCAGCGAACCGTGCCGTCGAGTATTTCACCGGCGGTGAGCGTGCGTGCGGGTTGTTCCTGAAGGCGCGGGTCGGAAGGGGCGACCTCGGGGATTTTGCCCAGGGGTTGCGCTGAGGCGTGGAGGGCGAGGGGGAATAGTATGAATGGCAGGGCGTGTTTTGGAAATTTCATGGTTTTCAGAGCCGGATGGCGCGTTTCAGGCGGGCGCTTTGGTTTGCGAGATCGAGGATTTCGACGGGGCGGCGCGCCCCATTCGGGAGTGATGACGAGGGGGGCGCCCGCTGTCAGGTTTTCAGAGGGCGCGGGCGGCCCAGAGGAAGCCGCGCGTGACGAGTTCGAGGGCGTCGGGGAATTTTGAAAATTCGTCCGGCGCGTGGCCGAGCGAGCAATAGAAGACGCGGCCCGCGCCCCATGTTTTTGTCCAGGCGACGGGCATGGCGACGGTGCGGCCATCGAAGGCGTAACCGGCCTCGGCGAGGATGTGCATGCCGGGTTCGACGAGCATGTAATATTGCTCGGATGCATAGGCGAAGGCCGGCGGCAGCCCGGCGGTGACGGGGTGCGCGGTGTCGCGGATGCGCACGGTGTAATCGCCGACGTGCGGATGGCCGGCGAAGACGCCCCCGGTCATCCATTCGTATTCGGTGTTGCCGCGGAAGGCATCGCACATGCCGCCGTGGATGCCGGCGAGTCCGGCCCCGCCGCGAATGGCGGAGACAAGGCCCTGGGTTTGCCCCTTGGTGATCTGTCCCATGGTCCAGTTGGGGACGATGAGCGCGTAATCGGAGAGGCGCGCGGTGTCGGCGAGGCTGTCAAGCGAGGTTTCGACATCGCACGCGATGCCGCGCGGGAGGAGCGATGCGGCGAGGATGCCGGCAAAGGCGGCGGGTTGGTGTCCGGGCCAGCCGCCGGAGAGGATGAGGGCGCGTTTCATGGGATTTTTGAGAGAAGGGATGAGGGAGTGAGAGAAGGGAGCATGGGCGCGGTTTAGCGTCCGGGCGAGTCGGTGTTCCAAGGCGGGGTGGCGGAGGTGGTGAGCGTGGGCGGGCCGGAGAACCAGCCGAGCGCGGTGAGATAACGGTCGATGGCGCGCAGGGTTTCGACAACGACCGGTTCGGGCGAACGCCACCAGGCGATGCCGAAGGCGTGGCCGGCATCGGGGAGCAGGATCAGCTCGCAGGCGTTGCCGGCGCGGGTGTAGAGGGCGGCGAATTTCATGGATTGCAGGCAGGGGACGACTTTGTCCGCAGCGCCATGGATGAGAAGGGCGGGGGGCTGGCCGGGGCGGATGTTGTGGAGCGGCGAGAGGGCGATGGCGCGCGCGACGTCGGCGGGTGCGGGGGCGGATGCGAGAGGGGATTTGCGGCCGGCAAGCGCGGCGCCGCCGATGGCGTGGCGCATCCAGTCGCCGTCGGTCATGTCGGTGACGGGGTTGAGCATGATCATGGCGTCGGGGCGGGCGCTGATGGCCGGGTTGTCGGCGGGGTCGTCGTGGCCGTCGATTGTGCCGAGCGCGCCGGCAAGATGTCCGCCCGCGGAATCACCGGCGACCGCGATGCGATTTGGGTCAACGCCGAGCGCGGCGGCGTGGGCGCGGATGTGGCGGATGGCGGATTTGCAGTCGGCGATGCAGTCGGCGACGGTCGGGCCGTCCGGTTTTGCGAGGCGGTAGGTGATGTTGAAGGCGACCGCGCCGCGCGAGGCGCAATAGCGCGCGTGCGGCATGAAACCGTCCGGCGTGCCGCCGGTCCAGCCGCCGCCGTGCATCCAGACGACGGCGGGGCGGGCGGGCGGCGTCACGGCCGGCGCGGGCGTTTCAGGCGCGGGCGTGAAATAATGGAGTTTTTGCGCGGAGCCGTCGGCGCAGGTTTTGTAGATGCGAGTTTGCGGAGCCGGGCCGCGACAAAAATCGGACATGGGCGCGGCGCGCGCGGTCATGGCAAGGGCGAGGGCGAAGGCGAGCGAGGCAAGGAAAACACGGGGTGTCATTTTTTCGCGGGGGCTGGTTTGGATTGCGTGGCGGTGGATTGCGCGCCGGTGGTGATGTATTCGACGACCCCGGCTTCGCCGATTTCGACGCGGCCTCTGCGCCAGAGGCGGCGGAGTTTGATTTCCGGCTCCTGCATGTCCTTGCCGAAATAGGGCGCGGCCCCGGCGACCATGGTGATCATCGAGGCGCGCATGGCGACGCCGTTGGAGTTGGTGCTGATTTTGGTGCGCCAGAGGAGTTTTTTTTCCTCCCGCGCCGCGGAGGCGTAATCGTAGGCGGAGGCGATGACGAAGTAGCGGGGGTGGAGGGCCTCCTGCATGAGCCAGCCGTATTTGGGGTTGCTTTGCGACAGGGCGAGGCAGGCGGCGCCGCCGTCGCCGGCGAAGCGGGCTTGCAGGGCGTCGCGAAGTTTGTCGGCGAACGCCTGGCCGCCGACGAGTTGGGCGCGCCCGAGGACGTTGGCGATGGTTGTTTGCGTGAGTGTATAAACTTCGTGAACCCTTGCCGGCATGAATTGCTCCATTGATGGATCAATATTGCTGGCCGGGTCATAGATTTCATCATCGGCGGAGCGTCCCGCTCCGGTGAACACAATGCTGTCCGCATGGATGGCGTCATAGCTTCCCCAACTCCAGACGAGAATGATGTCGGGCATGCGTGATTCGTCCGCGGGGATGGGGAGATAGCCGTTTTCTTCGAGCGATTTTTGGAGCCAGCGTTTCATGCTTTCGGCGTCGGGAGCATCCTCGCCTCCGACAGGTTCTCCGCGTTCCTGGCAACCTGCAATGTATTCGGTGTAATAAGCCGGGTTCTGTTTTGTCGGCGGCGTGATGGCGCGCCCGTCGTCGGTCATCTCGGTGATGACGGAGAAATCGAGTTCGGCGTTTTTGCGCAGGGGCATGGGGACAAACATGCCCCAGAAGGATTGTTTTTGCGGCTGGAAGGCGGACTGTGATTGTCCGGCGCCGGGCCGGGTTTGCCCGGGCGCGGCGGCGGGGGCGAGCGCCAGCGCGCAGAGGAATGGGCGCATGAGGCACGGGTTTTTCATGGGAAAATGCGGCTGGCGATGGCGGGGCGGTTGGAAAATCAGGGACGCACCTCGAAATGATATTCGCCGGAGCCGGTTTCGCAGGTGATTTCGCCCGGCGCCGCGCCGTCGAGAACGCGCACGCCGGGGGCGGCGGCCAGGGGGCGGCCGCTTTCGGTGACGGCGGCGGCACCGGCTGCGCCGCCGGCGGCGGGCAAATGGATGCGCGCGCGGGAGCCGACGGGAATCGTCACGTCGAGCGCGAGGCCGCCGCCGGGCAGGAGCTTCCAGCCGCTTTCGACGCGGCCGGTCGCGGCTTCGTAGGCGGCGCGCGCGTGGGTGAGGCCGCCGCCGGGGCGGGGGCGGATGACGATTTCGCGGAAGCCGGGCGCGGCGGTGTCGATGCCGGCGACGTGCCGGTAGAGCGCCT
>JAITDF010000088.1 GCA_031282705.1 Opitutaceae bacterium
TAATGGCGTGAACACGACTTTGGGTTGCCCTCCGCGGAATCCCGCGCGGTGTCCGGCTGGCGCGGCATTTCGCGCTGGCGGCGTTTTTTTCTGCCTTCCGCCGCCCGCCGCCCGACAAAAAACGCCGCCCCGTGCAGGGGGCGGCGTCGGAATGATAAAAAACCGTCGGGAGCGCGCCGGGGACACCGGGTGCGCCGGGGCGCCCGCCCCGGCTCAACTCGTCGGCACGGTCGCGATCGTCTTCAAGATCCGCGAGGCGACCAGATACGGGTCGGCGGCGGAGTTGGGACGGCGGTCCTCAAGGTAGCCCTTGTAGCCGCTGTTGATGAACGAGTGCGGGATGCGGATCGAGGAGCCGCGGTCGGCCAGGCCGTAGCTGAACTTGTCGATGGACTGCGTCTCGTGCAGGCCGGTCAGGCGCAGGTGGTTGTCCGGGCCGTAAACGGCGATGTGCTCGTCGTGGTGCTTGCGGAACGCATCCATGAGCTTGTCGAAGTAGTCCTTGCCGCCTTTTTCGCGCATGAACTTGGTCGAGAAGTTGGAGTGCATGCCGGAGCCGTTCCAGTCGCCGCGGATGGGTTTGCAGTGCCACTCGATGTCGATGCCGTATTTTTCGCAGAGGCGCTCCATGATGTAGCGGGCGGCCCACATCTCGTCGGCGGCGGTCTTCGAGCCTTTGCCGAAGATCTGGAACTCCCACTGGCCCTTGGCGACCTCGGCGTTGATGCCTTCGTGGTTGATGCCGGCGTGGATGCACAGATCGAGGTGCTCCTCGACGAGCTGGCGGGCGATGTCGCCGACGTTCCTGTAGCCGACGCCGGTGTAGTAGCGGCCTTGCGGGGGCGGGAAGCCTTCGGCGGGGAAGCCGAGGGGGCGCCCGTTCTTGAAAAAGAAATATTCCTGCTCGAAGCCGAACCAGGTGTCGGGGTCGTCGAGGATGGTCGCGCGGGTGTTGGTCGGGTGCGGCGTGCCGTCGGGCAGGAGCACCTCGGACATGACGAGGAAGCCGTTTTTGCGGGTGGCGTCGGGGTAGAGCGCGACGGGTTTCAGGAGGCAGTCGGAGCTGCGTCCCTCGGCCTGCTGCGTGGAGCTGCCGTCGAAGCCCCAGACGGGGGCGTCGGCGAGGGTGAACCCGGCCGGGTCGCCCTCGACGATCTTGGTTTTGCTGCGGAGATTGGCAATGGGGATGTATCCATCGAGCCAGATGTATTCGAGTTTGAGTTTTGCCATGGATGTGGACGTGGGTTTTGTGTGTGTATGTATGGTTTTGATGCCTTCCATCCCCCTTGCGGGACGGGGCGGTGGATTCCGCCGCCGTTTCCGGGAAAAGGGATGTCTGGCAAGGCGGAGAAGAGCACAGTCCATGCCAATTTGCGAGCAATTTGCGGGCATGGGAACCGGGGCATCGGGAATCGGGGAATTGATCCGCCGGTCCGCCGCCATTTTGCGCCGCCATTTCGGATGGCGGCATGGTTTTCACCGCGGGGGCGCGGAAGGGGTTGGGATTTTCGATTTTCGATTGGGCGCTGCCGCGCCGGTTCGCCGGCGGGAGCGGAAGCTCCTCCAATCGAAAATCGAGAATCGAAAATCGAAAATTTGCAGGGGCCGGGCGAATTTGAAACGCGCGGCTTGCCGCCGGCGGGCCGGCGGTTTTACTGCGCATTGATTCGATGGCTCCCATTTCCACATGCACGAGGTAAAGGACACCCGCCGCGCCACGGTGCGCATCGGCTACGACGGCAGGGTGCACAAGACCTTCCGCGGGCACCAGGCGCGCGAGCGTTTCGAGAACGAGGTGCGGGTGCTGCGGCATCTGGAGGAGCGCGGGTGCGACTTCGTGCCGCGCGTGCTGGAGACCGACCCGGAGCGGCTGCTGCTGGTCACCGACAATTGCGGCGGCCGCGTCGAGCACATGGGCGGGGAGCGGGTCAGGGAGGTGTTTGCCGCGCTGGAGCCGTTCGGCATCCGCCACGAGGACCCGTTTTTGCGCAACATCACCTACCGCATTCGCGACGGGCGGTTTTGCGTCATTGACTTCGAGTTCGCCACTTTTCTCGACGGCCCGCACGCGGGCGTGTCGCTCAAACCACCGCCTCCCGATGAATGATTCTCCGCCAAACGCCGGCCCGCCGCCGGACGGGGCCACGCCGCCGCCACCGCCGCCACCGCCGCCGGCCGCACCGCCGGCCGCCATGCCGCCGCCGGCATTGCGCCTGCGCTGGTCGGGCATGACGCACACCGGGCGCTTCCGCCGCAACAACGAGGACAGTTTTCTCGCGCTCAATTTCGACGGGGACGAGGTGCGCTACCTCGGCAAGATCGGCGAGGCGTCGCTGGGCGGCTCGGACTTCGTCTTCGCGGTGAGCGACGGCATGGGCGGCGAAAAGGCGGGCGAGTTTGCCAGCCGCATCGCGGTCGATGAAATCACGAAGCTGCTCCCCCGCAGCTTCAAGGTCGCGGCGATGGGCCTGTCGAGCGGCTTCAGCGACATCCTGGAGGAGCTTTTCGACCAGATCCACGCGTCGCTCATCGCGTTCGGGCGCAGTTACGAGGAATGCGCGGGCATGGGCGCGACGCTCAGCCTGTGCTGGGTGATGCCGGAGTGGATGTATTTCTGCCACATCGGCGACAGCCGCATTTACTACCTGCCGGCGGGCGGCGGCGTCACGCAGCTCACGCACGACCACAGCCACGTGGGCTGGCTGCGGCGCACGGGCCGCATCACCGAGCACGAGGCGCGCGCGCATCCCGGGCGCAGCGCGTTGCAGCAGGCGCTCGGCGCGGGCAACCAGCACATCGAGCCGCAAATCGGCGCGGTGCACCTGCTGGCGGGCGACCGTTTTGTCATCTGCTCCGACGGGCTCGTGGACGGGATGTGGGACTCGGGGCTGGAGCGTCTGCTGCGCGAGCCGCCCGCCACGCAAGCCGCGCTGCCGCCCGCGCGGCGGCTGGTGGAGGAGGCCGTGGCGGCCTCGGGCCGCGACAACACGACCGCCGTGGTCTTCGAGCTGGCGGCGAAGCAGGGGGACGCCCCGCCTCCCCCGGTTTGATCTTTCGCGGCTTTTCGCGGTTGAAAAACCGGGTCTCCGGCGGTTCCCCGTTTACGGACCCGGACGCCGCCCGAAATCCGCGCGGACGCATCCGGCGGCGGCGGAAAATTGGTGGACCCGATCAGGTTCGAACTGACGACCTCCTCAATGCCATTGAGGCGCTCTTCCAACTGAGCTACGAGCCCGTTCCCTTGCAAAAGGAGGGGAAGAATCGAATTTTCCCCGACAAAAGCAAGGCTTTTTTCAAGGAAAGTTCCCGCCGGGCGCGCGCCGGGCGCGGAGTGACGGGAGATTCACGCCCCCCGCGCTTGACGGGGCGGGCGCCATTGGAAAAAGTAAGCCATGCAACTCACGCTCTCCAGCAAAGGACAGCTTGTCATCCCCGCGCACATGCGCCGCAACCTGCGCCTGCGCCCCCGCGCCAGGCTCGAAGC
>JAITDF010000089.1 GCA_031282705.1 Opitutaceae bacterium
GGCAGGGACGGCCTCACCACCGTTGACCAGCTCCGCGCCGCCCGCGACCTCCGCGCCAAACTCGCCGCCGACCCGCACCGCCCCCGCTACCACCTCATGCCGCCCGACGGCTTCTGGAACGACCTCACCGGCACCCTCGAGCACAAAGGCCGCTACCACGTCTTTTTCCTCGGCCGCCAGGCGCCGCCCGCCGCCACCGTGCTCGCCGGCGACGACACCGACCACCCGCGCGAAATCTGGCTCCACGCCTCCAGCGCCGACCTCGTCCACTGGATACACCACCCGCCCGCCGTCTCCCCCGTCTTCGACGGCTCCATGCCGCGCGGCATCTACAGCGGCGACGCCGTCAACGACGCCCCCGTGCCCACGTTGATCTATCATGTGCCCAACATCGGCACCTGCATTTCCACCGCCGCCGACCCCGGCGACCCCGAATTGATAAAATGGACGCCGCACCCGAAAAACCCCGTCATCCCCGAAAAAGGCGCCCCGCCCGAGGTGCGCGTCTTCGATCCCTCCGCCTGGCGCGAAGCCGACGGCACCTACTATGCCCTCATTGGCAACAAAAACCAGACCCCCGGCTACGAAGGCGACACCTGCTCCTTGTTCAAATCCACCGACATGCTGAATTGGAAATACATCGGCCCGTTTTATAAATCAAAACGCGAATGGACGCCCGAATACTCCGACGCCGCCTGCCCCGACTTCTTCCCCATCGGCAACGGCAAACACATGCTCGTCATGCACTGCCACCGCCCCGTCAACAAACTCCATTATTATATCGGGACATGGAGCCGTGAAAAAGAGCGGTTCCTCCCCGAACAACACGGCTGGATGAGCTGGCCCGGCGGCAGCATCTGCGCGCCCGAAACGCTGCTCGACGGCAAGGGCCGCCGCGTTTTCTGGGGCTGGATATATGAAATCGGCCCGCGCAACGAAGCATGGGGCTCCGTCGCCTCGCTCCCGCGCATATTAAGTTTGTTCCCCGGCAACACCCTCCGCATCCAGCCCGCCCCGGAACTCGAAATCCTCCGCCACAACGAGCGCATCTACAAAAACCTCCCCGTCGCCGCCGCCGGCGCTGGCGACGGCACGCTCAAACTCGACGGCGCCCGCGGCGACACCCTCGAAATCCGCGCCAAAATCCGCGCAAAAAACACCAAGGGCAAATTCGGCGTGATCATCCGCCAGGCACCCGACGCCGCCGAGCAAACCCCCATCTGGATCGACCTCGCCGGCAAAACCCTCACCGCCGACTTCTCCAAGGCATCCCTCGACCCCAAATACAAATACGCCACCGCCCGCGCCGCCGACATGAAAAACCTCCCCGAAAACGAGCGCCACGTCACCTCCCAAACCGCCCCGCTCGACCTCCCCGCCGACACCGGCACCACCGGCGAGCCGGTTGATTTGCGCATATTCATTGATAAAAGCGTCGTCGAGGTTTTCGTAAATGACCGCCAGTGCCTCACCCAGCGCATCTACCCCGTGCGCGCCGACGCCCAAAACATCTCCCTCGCCGCCGCCGCCGGCGCCGATGTCGTCTTCGAGCAAATCCAAATCTGGGACATGCACCCGACCCAATAACAACCGCCCTCTTACTCTTACTCTTTCTCTTTCTCGTTCTCTTTAATCTTTATCGTTCTCGTTCTCTTACTCGTTCTCGTTCTCGTTCTCTCATCCCGCGACCCAAGCATAGTCCAAAAACAAGAGGATAAAGATAAAGAGAAAGAGAAAGATAAAGAGAACGAGAACGAGAACGAGAACGAGAACGAGTAAGAGAACGATAAAGATAACGAGTATGATAAAAACAAATTTTCCCATGACATCCCTGACCCAAGACACCTCCCCGCCCAACGGCTATCTTCTCCGTTGCGCGCTCGTGGCCGCGCTCGGCGGCCTCCTGTTCGGCTTCGACACCTGCGTCATCTCCGGCGCCCAAAACCAGCTCAAGACATTGTTCAGCCTCACCGGCAACGAACAGGGCTTCATGACCGCCTCCGCGCTCATCGGCACCATCATCGGCTGTCTCATCGCCGGAAAACCCGGCGACCTTTTCGGGCGCCGCAAATGCCTCGTCATCTCCGCCATCCTGTTTTTTGTCTCCGCCGTCGGCAGCGGCCTCGCGTGGGACTTCTGGTCGCTGGTCATCTTCCGCATCATCGGCGGCATCGGCATCGGCGGCTCGACGGTGATCTGCCCGATGTATCTCGCCGAGATCGCCCCCGCGCGCTGGCGCGGGCGGCTCGGGGCGTTCTTCCAGTTCAACATCGTCCTCGGCATCCTCGTCGCGTTTTTGTCCAACTACCTCCTCGGCCTCACCGGCGCCGGCGATTATGAATGGCGCTGGAAACTCGGCGTGGAGGCGGCGCCCGCCCTCGCGTTCTGGCTGCTGCTTGCCGCGATACCCGAAAGCCCGCGCTGGCTCGTCATGCGCGGGCGCGGCGCCGAGGCGGAAAAAGTCTTCGCGCAAACCGGCGCCGGCGACGCCGCCGCGCAGGTCGCCGCCGTGCGCGACTCGCTCCGCGCCGAAAACGCCGCCGCCGCGCACCGCGCCGAGCCGCTTTTCCAGAAAAAATACGCGCTGCCCGTTTTCCTCGCCTTCACCGTCGCCGCCTTCAACCAGTTCGACGGCATCAACGCGCTTTTGTATTATTTAAGCCCCATCTTCAGCATGGCCGGCTTCGACAAGGTTTCCGGCGACCTGCAATCCGTCATCATCGGCGCCGCCAACCTCATCTTCACCATGCTCGGCATGTTGATCATAGACAAGGTGGGCCGCAAGCCGCTGCTCCTCGCCTGCGCCGCGGGCACCGGCGCGGCGCTCCTCGGCGTGGCGTATATCTTCACCGCCAACCAGCACCAGGGCGCGCTCGTGTGGCTGCTCGTCGGCTACATCGCCTGCCACGCCTTCGGGCAGGGCGCGGTCATCTGGGTGTATATAAGCGAGGTCTTCCCCAACGCCGTCCGCGCCAAGGGCCAGACGCTCGGCAGCGCCACGCACTGGGTCTTCGCCGCCGCCATCTCCTGGCTCTTCCCCGTCTTCGCGAAGGACGCCGGCCAGCCCGGCGCCGGCATCCCCTTCTGGTTCTTCGCCGCCATGATGCTCGTCCAGATCATCGTCGTCCTGAAATGGTTCCCCGAAACCAAGGGCATCCCCCTCGAAGAAATGCAGGCGCGCCTGGCGGGAAAACAACACCGATGAAAAGACCACGGATTTTTGAACCGCTAAAAACGCCAAAACACGCGAAAGCGATCCCTTCCTTTTCGCGACATTTCGCGTTTTTCGCGGTTTAAATAAAATCAACCAAAAACCTAACCACAGATGAACGCGGATAAACACAGATTCAAACCATCGTTTC
>JAITDF010000134.1 GCA_031282705.1 Opitutaceae bacterium
CACGATCACCTCGTCATCCTCCGGGACGGGGGTGACGCCGGCGCCGGACGCCGGCGCGCCCGGAGCGGAGGACGGCGGCGGGACGGACTGGGCGGAGAGCCCGGCGGCCAGGCCCTGGCAGGAAAGGAGGGCGCTGATGCGCGCGGGCGCGGGCGGGAGGACCGGGCGGTCAAGGGCGGGTGTGCTCATTTTTATAATATAAAGTGCCCTTGTTAGTTCGTTTTATTTAACCACAGATGGACACAGATGGACACAGATAAAGACTTCCGAAACGATGGTTTGAATCTGTGTTTATCTGCGTTCATCCGTGGTTAAGTTTTTGGTTGGTTTTATTTGAACCGCGAAAAACGCGAAATGTCGCGAAAGGGAATGGGTTGTTTTCGCGGGTTTTGGCATTTTTCGCGGTTCAAAATATTGGTTTGTTTTTATTGAACAGAAGAAAACGAAGGGAACGGAGAAGCCCTTTCATTTCACATGCCTTCTTTGTTTTCATCTTCGTTGCCTTTGTTTCCTTCTGTTCAAAATAATGGCTCGGTTTTTATAACCGCGAAGGACGCGAAGTGCGCGAAGGGAGGAAATTCCGAAGGTTGTTGTTTTTTAGTTTCATTTTTCCTGTTCTTCGTGTCCTTCGCGTCCTTCGCGGTTTAATTTATTGGTTCGGTTTTTATTAACCACTAATCCTCACTAATAATCGGAACGCCAATGGACGCCAATGTCCGGCTTGTTTTATTAGTGTTTATTAGTGTTCTGATTATTAGCGAAAATTAGCGGTTGAAACGGTTTGTTTTTGTCATGGTGCGGTGCGGGCGGGCGGCTTACCAAAGCAGGCTCAGCGACGCGTTGAAGGTGCAGCCGTTGAGCTTGCCGCCGGCATACCAGCCGCCGTCGATGTTTATATCAAAATGCTTCGCGAGCCGCAGCGAGACGCCGGCGTCCAGCATGCCGACGGAACCGCCGATATAATTATCAAATCTGCCGCCCGCGACCTTGACCGCGCCGCGCCCGTCCCAGTCATATACGAAGCTGGCCCGGACATAGGGGGTGAGGCGTCCGCCGCCGTTGCGGATTGACATATCCCGCCAGATGCGGACGCCCACGCGCCCTTCGAGCGTGTCGGCGCTTTCGATGGTGTATTCGCGGCCCATGGCGTCGGTGGGGTTGTCCGCCCGGTGTTTTTGCACGACGGCCTGCGCCTGCGGCTCGATGTTCCAGCTCCAGTCAACCGGCAGCCGGCCGCCCACCTCGACGGAGGCGGCGATGCTGGCGCCCCCGGTGGCAAACGGCCGCGTGCCGGGGACAAGCATTTCATAATCCTCCCGCGCGCTGCGAATGATCACGTCGGCATAAATCGCGCCGGGGCGGTAGGAGGCGTAAAGTCCCGCGCCGTGGGATTTCGTGGTGGTGGACGAGGTTTTCCCGGCCAGGTCCATGCCGGTCTCGGCGTAATCATAAAACAGGCCGATGGTGAAATAATCGTCGGTGGCGGCCTTGTTGTTCCAGTCGCCGCCGACCTGGACGCCCTTGGTCCTGGCCCTGGCCTTGTTGTAGAGCGCGTTTGAGAGCCGGTCGCCGCGATGGAGGCCGCCCGCCCAGAGCGCGAAGTCGTGGCCGGCCGCGTCGCCGCGCGCCATCATGAGGCGCCGGCCCAGCCCGTCGAGCGACGCGCGGCCGATCAGGTGGCCGGCGGCGTCGATGCCGCCGACGGCGGGGACCTCGGGCGAGAACTGGTCGGCGCTGAGGGTGTAGGTTTTCCCGTCGGCGGAGCGGGAGACCATCCACTCATAGGCGCCGGCGATGTGGCGTCCGTCCAGCTCGGCGGTGTAGGCGGGGCCGCCCGTGCCGGTGATTTTGAGCAGCACGGCCTCAAACACCCACGGCGGCGCGCCAGCGGGCGCGGCCTCGTGGAGTTTCACGCGGATTTTGCCCGCGCCGGACGCCTCGCCGGTCACATCGAGGCTGTCGTGGCTGTAGATGATGCCGGCGACGGAATTGACCGTGGCGTTGAAGATGACCGCGCCGTTGTTTTCGAGGCTGGCGATGGACTGGTTGAAACCGCCCATGTCGATCGCGCCGCCGGCCTCGGTGAGGACCCGCGCGGCGCCGGGCCAGATGTTGGCGGCGCCGGCCCTGACGACGCCGTCGCGCACGGTGGTGGCGCCGCTGTATCCCGCGGCCCGCGAGAGGGTCAGCACGCCCGCGCCCGTCTTGAGCAGGGCGCCGGCGCCGGTGATGATGCCGCCGTAGGCGCCGTCGGCGGCCTGGGCGAACTCCAGCACGGCGCCGGGCAGGACCTCGGTGGCGGCGGCGATGTTTTGCGCGGTGCCCGCGAGCGTGCCGGAGCGCACCGACATGCCGCCGGTGTTGGCGAAGGTCGCGCCGGCGGCGTCGAGGCGGCCCTCGCCCTCCTTGATGAAAACCGCGTCGCCGGAAAGCGCGCCGGAGAAGCGCGCGCCGGCGCCGGCGGCGACGGTGAAGCCCCCGCCCGCGCCGGCGACCTCGACGGCCTTGGTCCACGCGTCCGGGCCGGTGTAGTCGAGCAGGCCGGCGGCGTCCGCGCCGCCGAGGACGATGCCGCCGCCGAGAAAATCCTGGCTGGCCAGCCGCACGACGCCCTCCCTGACGGCGGCGCCGCCGGGAAGCGCCGCGCGGGTTTGCAAGTCGAGCACGCCCGCGCCGGTCTTGATGAGTTTGTTGCCGCCCGCGCCGGAGTAGCCGCCGCTGAAACTGAACGTGCTGGAGCCGCCCGTGATGTCGAACACGAGGTCGGCCTCGTTCAGGTCGAGCGTGCCGTCGCCGGCGATGCCCGCGGTGGTGTAAACCCGCTGGCCGTCGCGCACCTTGTAGGTGCCGCTGGTCTTGATGTCGAGCGTGCCGGCGCCGATGGCGCCGACGAGCAGGCCCTGCTCGATGACGGTGTCGCCGTGGGCGTTGGCCGCGGCGTCGAGCGTGAGCGCGCCGGCGCCGGTCTTGCGCAGCGCGCCGGGGCCGCCGAGCGTGCCGGAGTAAACGCCGTCGGCGGCCTGGTCAAACTCGACGACCGCGCCCGCCGCCACGATGGTGTCGCCCTTGATGGTGGCGGTGCTGCCGCGCAG
>JAITDF010000115.1 GCA_031282705.1 Opitutaceae bacterium
TAAGTAGGGCAAGCGTCCCGCTTGCCAGACGGCGCGCAAAGCGCGCCGTCCCAAAGTGGCGGGAGCATCCTGCTCCCGTCAGGCAAGCGGGACGCTTGCCCTACTCCCCCGCGCCTCCGCATGAGACATGATTTTTCAAAGCGCCCTTAAACTTTAATCATGAAACGAAAAGGTATTATTCTCGCGGGCGGCTCGGGCACCCGGTTGTATCCATTGACCATTGCGGTCTCCAAGCAGCTCATGCCGGTTTATGACAAGCCGATGATCTATTATCCGCTGTCCGTGCTCATGCTCGCCGGCATCCGCGAAATACTGGTCATCTCCACGCCGCAGGACCTGCCGTTGTTCAAAAAACTCCTCGGCGACGGTTCGCAATTCGGGCTCGCCTTCAGCTATGCCGGGCAACCCAGCCCCGACGGCCTCGCCCAGGCATTCACCATCGCCGCCGGTTGCGGTTTCCTGCGCGATGAGCCGTCCGCGCTCGTGCTTGGCGACAACCTCTTCTACGGACACGAACTCGCCAAGTCCCTTCAGGCCGGCGCCGCGCGCGCCGACGGCGCGACGATTTTCGGCTATCACGTTTCCGACCCAACCGCCTACGGCGTCGTCGAATTCGCCCCCGACGGCCGCGTCCTTTCGCTTGAGGAGAAACCCGCCGCCCCGAGGTCAAACTACGCCGTGCCCGGCCTGTATTTCTACGATGCCGGCGTTGTGGCGCTCGCCCGCTCGCTCAAACCCTCCGCGCGCGGGGAGCTCGAAATCACCGACCTCAACCGTCTCTATCTCGAGCGCGGAGCCCTGCGCGTCGAACTCCTCGGGCGCGGCACCGCCTGGCTCGACACCGGCACGCACGATTCGCTGCTTGAGGCGGCCCAGTTCGTCTCCGTCATCGAAAACCGCCAGGGGCTGAAAATCGCCTGCCCCGAGGAAATCGCCTGGCGCCAGGGCTGGGTTGATCGCGACATGCTCGCCGCCCAAATCACCCGCCTCGGCAAATCCACCTACGCCGCCTACCTGCGCGACCTTCTCTAAAGGCGGCGGCGCCGCCGGTTGAAATTCCAAATTTATGTTCAAGACCAGGGAGCCTCTGAAAATTAAACAGAAGACAACAAAGAAAACGAAGAACAACAAAGGGATGCCTGCCATTATTTATTTCAATCCGTTTTTAATAAACAATTTCAAGCCGGCTGCTAAACCAGGGCTTTCTTTGTTTTTATCTTCGTTTCCTTTGTTTCCTTCTGTTCAAAATGAATTTTAAGAGGTTCCCTTTTAGAGCCTCCCATTCGTTGACCCAACCTTCAAACAGCAACCGGCATGATTCTCCAATCACTAAGACGTTATAAGGACATCATTATATATCGCACCTATGCCGGGATAAAATCGGAGGGCCGCCAGAATTACCTCGGCTATCTCTGGTTTCTCCTGGAGCCCGTGCTCAGCACGGCGGTGCTGTATGTCGCGTTCACCCAGATCACCGGCAAGAGCGGCCCGGAATACGCCGTTTTTCTCATCGTCGGCATGATCAGCTGGCAATGGTTCGAAAGCTCCGTGATGCTCGGCGCCACCGCCATCAAGGCCAAGTTCGGCGTGCTCAACCAGTATGACCTGCCCAAATACATCTTCCCGATCGTCTCGATTCTGGTGAACACATGGAAATTCGCCTGCGTGCTCGTCGTGGTCCTGGCGGTGGCCGCCCTGCTCGGCTTTCCGCCCAACCGCCATTTCGTTCACCTGCCGCTGCTGCTGTTTGTCCAGTTGATGCTCATCACGGGCGTCACACTGCCCCTTTCCATCGGCGTGACGCTGATGAACGATTTGCTTACGGTGACGAGTTCGATTTTCCGCCTGTTGTTTTTTGTCTCCGGCATTTTTTTCCCCATTTCCGCGGTGCCGGAGTCGCTGCTGAAGTATTTTTTCCTCAATCCGATGGCGGTGCTCATCGACGCATACCGGCGCGTGATTCTTGAAAACCAGGCGCCTGATTTTGCATTGCTGGGCAGGGCGGGCGCCGTCACGGCTGTATTATTCCTTGCCGGCCTGCTGCTCCACGCGCATTTTGACAAAAAACTGCTCAAGCTCACCAATGTCTGACCAATCCGCACCGCTCATCTCGCTGAAAAACGCCGGCCTGTGCTACCGCCCGCACCGCACCATTTTTTCGAAGACGCGGAAGGAAATCTGGGCGCTGCGCGGCCTGACGCTGGAAATCCACGAAGGCGAGAAACTCGGCATCATCGGGCGCAACGGCTGCGGCAAAAGCACCCTCACCCGCGTGCTCGCCGGCATCTACAGCCTCGACGAGGGCGCGATGACGCTTTCCCGCAAGGGCGTGCACATCGAGCTGCTCTCGCTGGGCGTGGGCTTCGAGGGCAACCTGACCGGCTCGGAAAACGCCGTGCTCAACGGCATGCTCATGGGCAAGTCCCGCGCCTACATGCTGTCGCGGCTGAAGGCCATCCATGAGTTTTCGGGCCTGGGCGAGTTTTTCGACTACCCGGTTTACACCTATTCCTCCGGCATGAACCTGCGGCTCGGTTTTTCGGTGGCGATGGAAACCGACCCCGACGTGCTCCTCATCGACGAGGTCCTCGGCGTGGGCGACGAGGTGTTCATAAAAAAATCGGAGGATGCGCTGCGCCGGAAGTTCACCTCGAAACGCACCGTCGTGCTGATTTCGCACGACACCGAGACCGTCAAACGCTTCTGCACGCGAGCGGTCTGGCTGGAAAAAGGTGAAATCCTCGCGGAAGGCGCCCCGGCGGGCGTCGCGGGAAAATACCACGCGGGCGTGCATCACTACTCAACCTGAACGCCGGCAAGCCGGTTTCCACCATAATGAATTGTTTTCCGTTTGTTGAAATAAACATGAATCCTGCTGGCAATCAAAATAAACTAAACCACGCGCCTCTTCCCCAGGCCACCATCGTCACTCCGTATTATAATACGGGGAGTGTTTTTTGGGACACAGTGGAATGTGTCGCCAAACAAACGATGAGGGACTTTGAATGGGTCATCGTGGATGATGCATCCACGGACTTGGAGGCCGCCGGCATCCTGGAGGACTGCGTGAAGAGGCTTCATTCGCAAAATGTCGCCGTCCGTGTCATCAGGCACGAAAAAAACAAGGGGCTAAGCGCGGCACGAAACACAGGGATAAGGGTGGCGCGAAGCGAATTTATAATGCTTCTGGATTCCGACGATATTTTGGAGCCGACATATGTTGAGAAATCGTATTGGTATTTGACCACCCATCCCGAATGTTCCTTT
>JAITDF010000244.1 GCA_031282705.1 Opitutaceae bacterium
TTACCGTCCAGACTCCTTCCACGGCTCCATCCTCGCCGCCGATGCGCACCACCGCTTCAACCCGCCCGCCAGACCCAACTGCAACGCCGATGTCGAAAGCTCCCATGCCACCATCGAAAACGAGTTCTTCGACCTCGAAGCCTTCCACGGCCCACAACACTTCCTTGCCGCCGCCACCACCTGCCGGCACTTCTTCAACTTCGCACGCAGCAACCGTTCCCGTTCCAACCAAACCCCGCTTCAATTGCTCGCAAAAAACGTCCCTCAACTCCACCCTTCCATCCTGCTTTTGCCTCCCTTCCTGCCTGATGCCTTCCAGGGTCAATATCTGTCTGGACCTCCCGGCATAGAGGGAAATCCGGCTCCAGTAGCTTCACCCAATGGGTGAAGTGAAAAGAGCCTCAAAACAAGTGTGTTTTTCTCGATCAAAACATTTGTATAGTTTTAATATGGAATATATTACAATGTTTATGTTCAACTGCGCCGCAGTTGGAAAACACGTTTCAACTGCGGAATTTAGGATAAAGTTAAGGACAGGTTAAAAACGCCATCTGGCTGGTGCGGTCGGAGGCGGCCTCGCGCTCGCAGTCGAGGGCAAGCAGGGTGGCGGGGAAGCGGGGGCGGGGGAAGCGGCGGTTTGGGAAGTAGGGCAAGCGTCCCGCTTGCCTGACGGCGGCGAAGCCGCCGCACCGTTCGCCGCCGCCGCACCGTTCGCCGCCGCCGCACCGTTCGCCGCCAACGCACCGTTCGCCGCCAACGCACCGTTCGCCGCCAACGCATCGTTTGCCGTCATTTCGGACGGTGCGCTTTGCGCACCGTTTGGCAAGCAGGACGCTTGCCCTACTTTTGCTTGCCCTCCTTCGGCTTGGCCGAACGCGCCGGCGACGAAATCATCCTGCGCAAGCCGCGGCGTTGACCGTCGCCACCGACGTGTCCCGTAGATGACATGAGGTGGTCAGGTTGCGCGTTTCCCGCCGGCCTGACCACCTCATGTCATCTACGGGACGCCCCGCCGACTGGAAAGTCGGCGCTCCCAGCTTGGGCGGGACGCCCAAGCCGGCACGCGAGACGCGTGCGCTCCCCGGACCTGCCGCTCCGCGTAACCTCAGTGAAATAAGGCGCGGCTTCGCGGCGAGACACGGCGCGGGCGGGCCGTTCCACCGCGTGGTGGAGCGGCGGCGGCGCCCCATGCCGTTGCGCAAGGCGGCCGGGAGGCCCGGCCCCGGCGGCCTGGGAGCGCCGGCTTTCCAGCCGGCGGATTCCTGCCGCGCAAGGCGGCCGGACGGCCGGTGGGCTCAGGCCCGGCGGCGGTTGACGAAGGATTGCCAGAGGGCGAGGACGATGAAGTCGGCGCGGAGTTTTTTTTCGCCGGCTTCGCGGACCTGGCGCGCGCGCTCGCGCGAGACGCCCAGCTCGGCGGCGATTTCGTCGAGCGTGGCGTCCTCCAGATAGTAGCGGCGGAGCGCCAGCGCCTGGTTGGACGGCAGGCGGTCGAGCGCGACGGCGAGGCTGGCGCGGATGTCGTCGAGCTCGACGAGTTCGGCGGGCGAGGGCCGTTGCGTGTCGGGGATCGCGTCCCACTCGATTTCGGCGGCGGCGGCGGCCTGTTCGGCGGCGGCGAGCGTCGAGGAGACTTCGTCCGGCGTGAGCCGGGCGGTCGAGGCGATTTCGCGCAGGGTCGGGGCGCGGCCGAGGCGGCCGGCCAGCCCGGCGCGGGCGCGGGCGATGGCGTCGATGCGGTCGCGCTGGCGGCGGCTCAGCGGGTCGAGGCGGCGGAGTTCGTCGAGCATGGCGCCGCGCACGCGCACGTAGCAGTAGGCGCGCACGGCGCCGGGGTCGCCGTCGCGCTGGCCGAGGGCGGCGATGAGCGCGAGTTTGCCGACGGACGCGAGGTCGTCGCGCGCGATGTTGACCGGCAGGCGCCGGGCGAGGGTGGCGAGCGCGGTTTCGACGATGTCGAGGCAGTCGGCGGGCGCCAGAGGAAGGGAGGTCACGCAGGTCATGGGTGGGCGGCGGCCCGCAGGGGGGAGGGAAAAAAGGCGCTTCCCCACCTGCGGGCCGTCGTCAGGGCGTGAGGAAGTGCCGCCAGTCCGGGTGCCGGGCTTCGCGGATCGTCATGGAGGCCGGCAGCGGCGCGGGGGCCTTGGGCCGGCGCAGCAACCGGAGTCCGGCTTCGTGCGGGAGGCGGTTGGCCTTGAGGGAGTTGATTTCCCGCTTGGCCCACACGAGGTTTTCGAAGCTGTCGCATCCGCCGCGGTCGCGGGGGATGACGTGGTCGAGGTTGCCGCCGTGCCGGCCGACGTGCTCGCCGGTGTATTGGCAGACGCCGCCGTCGCGTTCGAAGACGGCCTCGCGCGTGAGCCGCGGGACGCGGACCGGCATCTTCGCGAACTGGGTCGCGATGATGACGGTGGGCACGCGGACGCGGAGCCTCGGCGTGGCGACCGCGAAATCGAAGTCGCGCACGGGCAGTTTGACCCACTCGCCCCAGGGGAGCGGGTTGAGGAAGAGCGGGCGCGCGAAGTTCCACGAGCCGTCGGCGAGTTTCGGATACGCGATGTCGAGGCCGAGCGCGGGCGGCAGGCCGGCGGCGCCGCCGCTGAGGGCCACGAGGGCCTGCTTGACGGTGCGGTGGCCGATGACCTGCCAGACGCGGTTGAGCGACAGGACGATGGGTTTGTCGAGGAGGTCGGACATGGGAGGAAGGGAGGTTGGCGGGTGAAGGTGCGGTGTTGGCGAAGGTGCGGTGCGGTGAAGATGTGAGATTTGCGAAGGTGCGGTGCTGGTGAAAAAACGACGGCTCCGCGCCGGCGCATGGTTCGGCCAGCGCCGGCAACGGTGTGTGTTCTTTTTGCAACGAAGCGCGCCGGCGCGGCGGTGCGGCGGGGGTGCGCGGAAATGGCGCTGAGATGGCGCGGTGATGGCGCGGCCGCGAACTCGCGGGGCGGGAAAATGGCGAGCCACGGGGCGCCCGTGAACACGGGCGGCGCCGCGAACAGGATGGATCTCCGCGCCGGGCTTGCGCCGGCCTGTGCGGTTTACGGGACCGCCGCATCGCTGCCTATGCTTGCGGAGAATGAGGCGGCCGTCGGGGCGCGAATCGCGCGTGCCTCCACGGGTTCGGAGACCGTCGTCCCGCGGTTGGACGGCGTGGAAATGGCGGAGGGTTGAGGTCCCGCCCCTCAGCGGCAGAGTGCCGCCGCACGCGTTAGCACCGCGGCTTCCGGCTTTCGGAATTAACCCCTGATGTTACGCGGCTCTGACGTACCGCAGACTTCCAAGTCTGCTCCGAAGCTCATGCCTGATTGCGGGTTCGCGGCCAGGCGTGAGTTTTAAGCAGGTTTGGAAACCTGCGGTACG
>JAITDF010000347.1 GCA_031282705.1 Opitutaceae bacterium
CCCCAACCCAACACCCCACCCCCCCCCGGGGTTTATTGTTGGGGGGCCCCACACTCTCCACCCACGGCGGGCGCGGCCTCACATTTAAGTGGCACTTCCACTCCCGCCCCCCGCTTAAACTCAAACTTGAACTTGAACTTCCACTTAAACTCTGATGTTACGCGGCGGCCAGTCTTTTGGCAGGGCGGTATCGCCGAGACCGCCGGGAGCCACGAGTGACGAACGCGGCGGTCTCGGCGAGACCGCCCTACCAAAAAACCTCTCCTGCGTAACATCAGTAATATCAGTTAAACTTAAACCCGCATGTCCAACCGCACCCTCCGCGTCAACGAACTCATCCAGCGCGAGCTGGGCGACATCCTCCGCAAACGCCACCAGGCCGAGGCGGTCGCCATCACCATCAACGCCGTTGACATCGCGCCCGACCTCCGCGACGGCCGCGTCCACGTGGCGATCCTTGGCGACGCTGAATTTGCGCGGCAAAAACTCCGCTGGCTGCGCTCCATCTCCCGCGAACTCACCCATGAACTGGGCCGCCGCATCGTGCTCAAATACATGCCCAGGCTCACCTACACCCTCGACACCAGCACCGCCCGCGGCAACCGCGTCCTCGGCATCCTCGACGAGATCGACGCCACGCAAGGCCCGCTCCCGCCGCCCGACGACGACACCCCCCGCTCATAACCGCCCCTCCCTTCTTTATTCTTTCCTCTTTATCTTTCTCTCCTTGCCGCCGCCGATGAGAGAGAAAAAAAGGGGAAAGAATAAAGGACGCTTTGAAAAAATTCATTTTTTGAACAGAAGAAAACAAGGCAACGAAGGTAAAAACAAAGAAGATTCTGAATGGGAACCTCTAAAAATTCAGTTTTCAACCGCGAAAACCGCGAAAAGACGCGAAATATAAAACCGGAGAGAGCCGGGTATTTTGTTTAAGAGAAAATTCTTTTGAAAATTTTCGCGATTTTTCGCGTTCTTTCGCGATTGATTTGTTTTTGGTTTTCAGAGGTTCCCAAATGAGAAATTGTTTGTTTCAGTAAAGTTGAAAAAAGAAGAGCGGCATGTGTCCTTGATTGTTCTTCCTGATTGTTCTTTGTTTTTTCGTTGCCTTCTGTTCAAGAATTCAGACCGCCTAAAGAATAAAGAATAAAGAATAGAGAATAAAGAGAAAGAGAAAGAGGAAAGAGGAAGAACGAATAAAGAATGAAGGGGAAAGAAAACGAGAAAGAGTCTTCCGAACCCTCCGAGGCCCACGCTTGAAATCTGCAATGGAAAAATACTTCCCGACCCTCTCCCCCCGCTTCGCCGGGCTCCTCGCCGCCATCGCCGGACAGCGCATCGCCGTCGTCGGGCACGCCCGGCCCGACGGCGATTGCATCGGCGCGCAAACCGCCCTCGCCCTCGTCCTCCGCGCGCGGGGCCACGAAGTCGTCTGCATCAACGGCGACCCCGTGCCCCGCCGCCTCCGCTACCTCGTCGGCGGCATGCCCTTCGTCCCCGCCGCCGCCACGCCCCCCGGCGAATGGACCGCGATCTTCGTGGACTGCGCCGACCACGCCCGCGGCGGCGAAACCGCCCGCCGGCGCTTCCACGCCCCCGCCGCCGCCATCGACCACCACCTCTCCAACCCCGGCTTCTCCCGCTGCGACATCATCGACCCCGCCGCCGCCGCCGCGTGCGAAATCCTCGCCGGCCTCCTCCTCGACAACGCCATCGCCATCGACCCCGCCACCGCGCGCGCCCTCTACGCCGGCATCGTCACCGACACCGGCATGTTCCGCTTCAACTCCACCACCCGCCGCACCTTCATGCTCGCCGCCGAACTCGTCGCGCGCGGCGCCAGCCCCGGCGAGACCGGCTACGAAATCTACGAACGCGAATCCCCCGCCAAACTCCGCCTCCTCCAGCGCTTCCTCGGCTCCCTCCGCTACGAATGCGGCGGGCGCGCCTGCATCGGCGTGCTGCCCGCCGGCGTCTTCGAACAAACCGGTGCCGAAATCGAGGACACCGAAGGCCTCGTGGACTACGCCCGCTGCATCGACGGCGTGGACATCGGCGTGCTCATCGAGGAACGCGAAAACGCGATCAAGGCGAGCTTCCGCGCCAAAACCCCGGCCCTCCGCGTCGATCAAATCGCCGCGCAATTCGGCGGCGGCGGCCACGCCTGCGCCGCCGGCCTCAACCTGAAAAACACCACCCTCGCCGACTTCCTCCCCCGGCTCGCCGCCGCCCTCGCCGCCCAATTCGCCGCGTTGGAAATCAAAAATTGAGATTAGGGCCTTTCCCGTTCAAATGGCCGCATTTCCAAGCATCGCCGATGCCGTTTGTAGACATCGAAAGTAGCGCCAATGCCGTTTTTTGGAGTGCGGTGATGGCAGACTGTCGGGCTTCGCCCTCGAAACATCACCGCTTTTGACGGCGGGATAAATCCCGCCGCCCGTTTGCCGGTGCCGGCAGGGAAATAAATTACTTCAATTTAAACTGAAACTGGCCGCGCAGTGTAATCTGCGGGCCGTCTCCTTTCCGGACTCCGTGCTCTCCGTGTCTCCGTGGTTTAATCTCTCTTCCCTGCCATCGAAAACAGCGACGAACCCCAAAGGCTCATTTTCATTGGCGGCCGACTGAGACAAGCGAAACGGCCGCCCTCCCCGGCCGCGCGGCCCGGCGGACCAAAAAACACCATTCCTGACGAACAATGTTCTTGACGGACAGTGTTCGCCCATGTTTTTTCCTTCCCCGTCGATGAAAAACAAACCGGAAAAGATCATCTCGCGCCGCGCGCGTCCCGCGAAGGCGCCCCTCAGTGTCGAGGCCATTGTCACCGCCGCGCTCGAAATCATGGCGCGCGAAGGACTCGACGGCCTCGGCATGCGCAAAATTGCCGCGGCGCTCGACACCGGCCCCGCCTCGCTTTATGTCTATGTGGACGACCTCGATTCGCTGCTTTCACTCATGCTCGACCGCGCGCTTTTGAAAGTGACCGTCCCCGCCCCGTCGCGGGGCGACTGGCGCAAACGCCTTTCCATCATCCTGTTTTCCTACACGAAAGTGCTCATGTCGATGCGGGGGCTCGGCCAGCTCACGCTCACCACCGTTTCCACGGGGCCGGGCGCCATGCGCATGCTCGAAGCCATTCTCGCGCTTCTGCGCGAGGGTGGCGTCGGCGACGATCGCGCCGCCTGGGCCGCGGACACGCTTCTGCTGCAATTCTCCGCCATCGCCGCCGAGCAGGATGCGCACCGCCATCACGCGCCCATCGTGATCGGGTCGGTAAAACAGGCGCTGGAGGCGCTTCCGGCCGAAACCTATCCGAACATCCATGCGTTGTGGGAAAAACTGCTGGCAGGGTCGCCGCGCGTCCGCATCCGCTGGACCTTGGATGTCCTGATAAATGGCGCCCTCAGCACACCGGGGAGCGAGTCCAAATAATCATGAAACGCAAAAGCGCCCAAGGCCATCATCCCGTGAAAATCGCAATCTCTTTGATCGCAACCATCGCGCCCGTCCCCGTGCTCCTCCTCGCGACGCCCCTGCGCGCCGCCGTCGCGCCGGGCGGGAAAAGCGTCCTCGCTGTGACCGCTGCGGCGCCCGAGCAACTCGCGTGGGATGTCATCGCCCCCGCCAGCGGCTGGTTTACGCCCTGGCAGGAGGCGGTCGTCGCCTCCGAAATCGACGGCCTCCGCATCACGGAAATTTCCGTCGATGTCGGCGACGTCGTGAAACAGGGCCAGCCACTCGCCTGCCTCTCGCGGGAAATCGTGCTCGCCGAATTGCGCCGCCTCGAAGCCGCCGTCGATTCCGCCGAGGCCCAATGCGCCATCGCGCAAGCCGGCGCCGCCCGCGCCCGCCAGCTCAAGCCTTCGGGCGCGCAGACCGAGCAGGAATACGAGGAGCTTGTCCATGCCGAAAAAACTGCCGCCGCCGCGCTCGCCATGGCCCGGGCCGGCCTCGAAGCGCAGCGCATCCGGCTGGGGCAAACCACCATCGTCGCCCCCGACGACGGCGTCATCTCCGCGCGCGCCGCGACACTCGGCTCCGTCGCCGGGGCGGGCGCCGAACTCTTCCGCCTCATCCGCCGGCAGCGCGTCGAGTGGCGGGCCGAGATCGACGCGCGCCACGCCCATGCCATCCGGCCCGGCCAGCGCGCCGCGATCAATCTTCCCGATGGCGCGACGGTTTCAGGCACCGTCCGCGCCATCGCCCCCGCGGCGAACCGGGAGACCGCGCGCACCTTCGTTTATGTTGACGTGGAGCCATCCGCCCAGGTGAAGGCGGGCATCCATGCGAGCGGCGGCATTGTGATGAAAACAGCGCCCGCGCTCACCGTGCCCGAATCCGCGCTCGTGGCGCGCGACGGGCTGCACTACCTCTACACGCTCCTGCGGGAAGAGGACGGCGACGGTAGCGGCGGCGGCGGTAGCGGCGGTGGCGACGGCGGCGGCGGCACGGTCGCCCGCGCCCGTGTCGAGACCGGGCGGCGCCGCGATGGGCGCGTGGAGATCACGAAGGGGCTCGCCGCCGGCGCGCAAGTCGTGCAGGCGGGCGGCGCGTTTTTGTTCGACGGCGCGACCGTCACCCTCGTCCCGCGATAAACCCCGGCGCCCGTCCGCCTCTCCTCCTCCCCCGTCACTCTTCCTCCGCCTCGCCTCCTCCTCCCCAACTCCCCCGCATCACCATGAACATTTCCTCCTGGGCCATTCGCAACCCCGTCCCCGTCGTCCTGCTCTTCGCGCTGCTCACGCTTCTCGGGGTCATGAGCTTTCGCGGCCTGCCCGTGCAAAACATGCCGGAGGCGGATTTGCCGGTCATCCGCATAAACGCCGTGCTCGAAGGCGCCGCGCCCGGCCAGCTCGAAACCGAGGTGGCCCGCAAAATCGAGGACGGGCTGGTCTCGCTCGCCCGGCTCGACCACATCGCCACCACCATCACCAACGGGCTGGTTGGCATCGTCGTCCTGTTTGAAATCGGCAAAGACCCCGAGGTCGCGCTCAACGAAGTGCGCAACGCCGTCGAAAGCGTCCGCAACGACCTGCCCGCGGACATGCCTCCGCCCGGCGTGTCCCGGCAGACGATAGAGGACGAGGTGCTGGTCACCTACGCGGTGGAATCCGGCAGGCTCGACGAGATCGAACTCTCCTGGCTCATGGACAACGAACTCGCAAAAGCGCTCCTGTCCGTGCCCGGCGTCGGCGAAGTCGCCCGCCTCGGGGGAGTTGACCGCGAGGTGCGCGTCGAGCTTGACCCCGCGGCGATGGAGGCGCTCGGCATCACCGCCCCGGACGTTTCCAACGCGCTGCGCTCCACCCAGGCCGATTTTTCCGGAGGCCGCGCCGAAATCTCGAAAACCCGCCAGGCCATACGCACGCTCGGCGCGGTCCGCTCGATTGAGGACATCGCCGCGCTGCACCTCGCCGGCCCCGGCGGCGTGCCGGTGCGCCTCGGCGAGATCGCCGCGATCACGGACGGTTTCGCGGACCGCGCCTCGCTCGTCCATCTCGACGGCAGGCCCGTCGTCGCCGTGCAGCTCAAGCGCGCCAAAGGATTTTCCGACATCGAAGTCCTCGCCCGCGTCCGCCCTGCGCTCGACGCGTTTCGCGAGAAAAACCCCGGCGTCACGATCACCGAGGCCTGCACCACCAGCATCCCGACCATCGAAAACTACGACGCCTCCATGCACATGCTCTACGAAGGCGCGCTCATCGCGGTCGTCGTCGTTTTCCTCTTTCTCAAAAGCTGGCGCGCCACCCTCATCGCCGCCGCCGCGCTCCCGCTGTCCATCCTCCCCGCGTTCATCGTGATGCGGCTCTCCGGCTTCAGCCTCAACGTCATCTCGCTGCTCGCGCTCTCGCTCGTCATCGGCGTGCTCGTGGACGACGCCATCGTGGAAATCGAAAACATCGCGCGCCACGCGCGCCTCGGGAAAAGCCCGCGGGCGGCCGCCGACGACGCGGCGCGGGAAATCGGGCTCGCCGTGCTCGCCACCACGCTCGCGCTCGTCGCCGTCTTCCTGCCCACCACATTCATGGGCGGCATCTTCGGCCTCCTGTTCCGGCAATTCGGTGTCACGGCCGCCGCCGCCGTGCTCGCCTCGCTCCTGGTCGCCCGCCTGCTCACGCCCATGATGGCCGCCCGGTGGATGCGCCCCGCGACCGCGATCGCTACCGCTACCGCCCAAAAAGACGGCCCGCTCATGCGCGCCTATCTCGCGCTCATGCGAAAATGCCTCGCCCGCCGCAAAAGCACCCTCGCCGCCGTCGCCGGATTTCTCGCCGCGTCCCTCTCGCTCATGGCGTTTCTCGACAGCGCGTTCACGCCCCCGCAGGACAACTCGCAAACCACCGTGCTCATCACGCTCCCGCCCGGCAGCCCCCTCTGGGAAACCGACGCCGCCGCCACGCAGGC
Source organism: Opitutaceae bacterium (assembly GCA_031282705.1). Classification (GTDB taxonomy): domain Bacteria; phylum Verrucomicrobiota; class Verrucomicrobiia; order Opitutales; family Opitutaceae; genus Termitidicoccus. Next base: position 6,400 of record JAITDF010000347.1, read on the forward strand.
CGCCGGCCTCATCGCCCGGATTCCCGGCGTGAAATCCATCCTCGCCGCCGCCGGCAGCGCGACCAGCGGCGACGGCCCCGACGCCTCCACGATGGCCGACCGCGCCTCCGCCACATTGACCGTGACGCTGGACTCGCTCGACACGCGCAAACGCAAACAAAGCGAAATCGAAAACGACATCCGCGCCGCGCTCTCCGCGCTCCCCGGCGCGCGCATCCAAGTCGGCGCGGGCGCCGACGGCACCAGCCTCGACCTCTGCCTGGCCGGCGACGACGCCGCGCAACTCGAAACCGCCGCCGCCCTCCTCGAAGCCCGGCTTCGCACCCTCAAAGGCACGGGCGCGGTCGTCTCCAGCGCCGCGCTCGAAGCGCCCGAAATCCGCATCATCCCCGACCCCGCGCGGGCCGCCGCGCACGGCGTGACCGCCGAAGCCATCGCCGCCGTCGTGCGCGTCGCCACCAACGGCGACTACGCGGCGCGCCTCGCAAAACTCAACCTCCCCGCGCGCCAGATCCCCATCCGCGTGAGCTTCGCCGGGACGGTCCGCGAAGACGTTGACGCGCTCGCGCAACTGCGCGTCCCCGCCGCCGGCGGCGCCACCGTCGCGCTCGGCAGCATTGCCCGGATCGAAGTCGGCGGCGGCCCCGCGATGATTTCGCGCCTTGACCGCTCGCGCAACATCACCGTCTCCGTCGAGCTGAACGGACGCGTCTTCGGCGACGTGCTGCGCGAGGCGCGCCGGCTCCCCGTCCTGCAAAACCTCCCCGAAGGCGTCGCGCTCGTCGAGCAAGGCGACATGCAGCACATGACCGAAATGTTCGCCAGTTTCGGCACGGCCATGCTGGTCGGGCTGTTCTGCGTGTATGCCGTCCTCGTGCTCCTCTTCCACGATTTCCTGCAACCCCTCGCCATCCTCGCGGCGATTCCCCTTGCGCTCGGCGGCGCGCTGCTCCCGCTCGTCGTCACCGGCGGCAGCTTTTCCATGGCCGCCATCCTCGGCCTGCTCATGCTCATGGGCATCGTCACAAAAAACTCCATCCTCCTCGTCGAATGCATCATCATGTCCCGCGGGAAAGGCCTGGACCGCGCCGGGGCGATCACCGCGGCCTGCCGCAACCGCGCCCGCCCCATCCTCATGACCACCCTTGCGATGACCGGCGGCATGCTTCCCGTCGTCCTGGGCCTCGCCGGGGGCGACCCCAGCTTTCGTTTCCCGATGGCCGTCGTCGTGGCCGGCGGCCTCGCGACCTCCACCTTGCTAAGCCTGCTCGTCATCCCCGTCGCCTACACGCTGCTCGACGACATCAACGTTTTCATCAACCGCCTCGCAAAACGCACCCCGCTCCCTCCCGCGACGGACACCCCCGCGACCCCGGACCTGAGGGAAGAGACCATCCCCGCGACGCCTTGAAAAACGGGATGTCCGCTGTTTTGAGCGGATGAAAAATCAACCACGGAGACACGGAGGCCACGAAGGACGGAAAGGAGATTGTCCACAGATTGCGCAGATTTTCACCGATTGGTTTTTTTAAAACTGATGTTACGCGGACGGCAGAATTTTGCAGGGCCTGACCTTGCGGCAGGCCGCGAATTACCAATGCAGCCTTCCACGCGGGCGCGGCCTGACGCGAGGGCAGGCCCTGCGCGCCGCGTAACATCAGTTAATAATCCGTGTAATCTGTGGAAATAAGTGGACATATAATATTTTACCCCCCCCCCTAAAAAAACCGGGCCGCACGACGGCCCCGCGCGGCCCGACGCGTATTTCCAGTTTCGCTCCCCGCTGCCCGCCATGCAGGTTTGACACCTCTCAATTCCAATTTCCCGCACTCTCTCCGCACGCGCCATATCCAAAACATGCTCCTCCCGCCCAAAGAACTCGAAGGCGTCCTC
>JAITDF010000382.1 GCA_031282705.1 Opitutaceae bacterium
TGATCATGACTTGTTTTGATAGGTTGAAGATTTATTTCGGGTTGATTTTGGGGCAAGGTGGTGGAGGTGCACAAACTATTTTACATATCTTCTGCTGTTTTATATGAATTTTACATCACGTCGCTGCGAAGCGGAGCCAGTGGCGAACTTTATTTTTGGACTTTTCACTTCACCCATTGGGTGAAGCTACTGAAGTCGGATTTCCCTCCATGCTCACCTTTCAACCGCAAAATTCAGGTTTGCCCCAAGACATCAACCCCCGCTTAATGCATATTATGGATGATGTTACGCGAAAAACAAACTTGGAAACCTGCGGTACGACAGAGCCGAGTAACATCAGGTTATATATATAAACAACATGCACTTAATCCCAATAGCGGCAGGATTTTGGTCGATGGCGCTTGGCCGGGAGAAAAAATGTGAGGAGAGGGGGAGGGGTTGTCGAGTCATTTCACCAAGGGGCGATTTTTCAAGCGCCGGGCGGGAGGCGGAAGTCGATGAGGCGTTTGAAGCGATCGACCTTGTGCACGATGACGGCGATGCGGGCGCCGGCGGACAGGCGCCGGCGGGTTTTTCTGCCGGTCAGGAGGGTGCCCGCGTTGTTCGGGTAATAGTCGTCGTCGGTGAGGGTGTTCAGGGGGACGAATCCGAAGGTCATCGACTCGACCAGCTCCACAAAAAAGCCGTGAGGGCGGATGTCGGTGATGACGGCCTCGAACCGGGTTTTGGTCTTCTTCGCGAGTTCGCGCTCGAAGTATTCGAGCTGCTTGATCTTCACGCTTTCGCGCTCGGCTTCCTGGGAATTGGTTTCGGTGAGGCTGAGGTGCTCGCCGAGGGATTCCATCCCGCCGGGCGTGGGCGCGGGGAGGCGTCCGCCGGCGGGCGCCGGGCGTCCGTCGTGTTTGACCAGGTGGTATTCGAGGACGCGGTGGACGACGAGGTCGCAGTAGCGGCGGATGGGCGAGGTGAAGTGGGTGTAGTCTTTTTTGGCGAGGCCGTAGTGTCCGTCGGGCGCGGCGCGGTAGCAGGCTTTTTTCAGGGAGCGCAGGATTTGGGTGCGCAGCAGGTGGCCTTGCGGGTGGGTGGAGAGGGTTTCGAGGAGTTTCGCCATTTCGTCGTGGCGGGCGAGGTCGCCGGTGGTGATGCCGGCGGCGGCGAGGGTCTGGCGGAGTTCGTCGAGTTTGTCCCGGTCGGGTTCGTCGTGCACGCGGTAGAGCGAGGGGAGGCGGTGCGCGCGGGTGAGGCGGGCGACGGCTTCGTTGGCGGCCAGCATGAATTCCTCGATGAGCTGGTGGCTTTCGTCGTGCTCGATGAGTTCAAGGCGGTCGGCATGGCCCTGCTCGTCAACGAAGACCTTGGTTTCGGGCATGTCGAGGTCGAGGGAGCCGGCGGCCATGCGGGCGCGGCGGAGTTTCGAGGCGATGGCCCAGAGTTTGCGCAGCCAGCTTTGCAGATCGACGAGTTCGAGGTCGCCGCGGCCGGCCAGGGCGCGGCCGGTGGCGCCGGTCTGGTGCCGGGGCGGGGGCGGGAGGGCGCGGATTTTGTCGAGGCGGTTTTCAAAGAGCAGGGCATGGGCCTGGCGGTAGGTGAGGCGTTTGCGCGAGCGGATGACGGTGCCGGCGAAGGAGGTGTGCCTGGGGCGGATTTTTTTGTCAAAGACCAGGAAGACGGCCTTGCAGAGGCGGTCCTGCGCCTCGACGAGGGAGCACAGGCCGTTGGAGAGTTTTTGCGGCAGCATGGGGACGACGGTGCCGACGAGGTAGGTGGAGTTGCCGCGGCGCCGGGCTTCGCGGTCGAGGGCGGTGCCGGGGCGCACGTAGTGGCCGACGTCGGCGATGTGGATGCCGACGCGGATGTCGCCGCCGTCGAGGGCTTCAATGGAGAGGGCGTCGTCGAAGTCCCTGGCGTCGTCGGGGTCGATGGTGAGGGTGGGGACTTCGCGGTAGTCGAGGCGCCCGGCGAGTTCGCTGGGGTGGACGGCGGCGGGGAGGGCGGCGGCCTCGCGTTCGACGTCGGCGGGGAAGGCCGGGTCGAGTTTGTATTTGTGGTAAATGCCGGCGAGTTCGGCGCGGGGCTCGAAGGTTTTGCCGAGGCGTTCGATGATGACGCCTTCGAGGTTTTTGTGGCGGGAGGTCCACTCGGCGAGCTTGACCACGACTTTGTCGCCGGGCGCGGGGGCGGGTTTGAGGCCGGAGGCGGCGGGGTCGGCGACGGCGATTTCGTGGCAGAAGCGGGGGTTGTCGGCGTTGACGTAGTATTTGTTGCGGACGCGCCGGAGGTTGCCGACGATGGTTTCGTTGGCGCGCGTCTCGACACGGACGACGCGGCCGGCGGGCTCGGGCGCGCGGCCGTTGCGGGGGCGGCTCATGCGGGCGAGGATTTTCACCGCGACGCGGTCGCCGTGGAGGGCGACGCCGGTGTCCTCGGGCGCGATTTGCACGGCGGGCTCGTCCTCGGCGGCGCCGGGCACGGGGTCGGGGATGAGGCTGGCGGAGCCGCCGGCGCGGAATTGGATGCGGCCGATGGCGAGGTCGTCGTCGCCGGCGAGGGCGATGCGGTCGCCCTTCACGTAAACGAACGCGCCTTGCGAGAGGCCGAGGCGGACCTCGTGGGCGAGGGTGCGGCGGTCTTTTTTGTTGAGGCCGAGGGCGCGGGCGAGGCCGGCGAGGTCGGCGGGCGCGTAGCCGGGCGAGCGGAGATGGGCGAGGATGCGGTCGCGGAGTTTCATTGGGTGATGCGAGTGGTGCGCGTGATGCGAGCGATGCGAGCGGGTTTTGGTGATTGGAATGGGAAGGAGGGAAAGCCCAAATCCCAA
>JAITDF010000533.1 GCA_031282705.1 Opitutaceae bacterium
TCCGCCAGCTCCGATGGCGCGGCGGCATTCCGTCCCGCAATCCGCGCCGTCGGCGTGATTGTCTCCCAGCCGCCCGGACAAGTCTGGCAGATGCGCGATTACGCCGTGCTCGCCAACGCTCAGGTCGTCCCCGCCCCCGCCGGCGGCGGCGCTGGCGGCAGCGGCGCCGACGACGAATCCGCAACCCGCCTCGCCGCGCTCGCCGCCGCCGCCGCCGGTGGCGGCACCACCACCATCATCACTTCCGCCACCGGAGCTGCCGACGGCACCGCCACCAACGCCAACGCCAACGCCGGCACCGCTACCACCAATGCCAACGCCGCCGCCGCCACCACCACCACAACCACCGCCGCCGCTGGCGCCTCTACCGCCGCTGCCGCCGGCGGTGCCGCCGCCAACGCCAACGCTACCGCCGGTGGCGCTACCGTCGCCGCCGCGCCGCCGCTCATCCTCGGCTGGGGCGACGGCGGGAGGGAGGACGAGCAGACTTTTGTCGGACGCGTCTCGCGCCTCGGCCTTCCGCTCGTCCCCGCCGACCACGCGCGAAACCTCTCCGTGCTCAGCAGCCTGCCGATGCCGCCCGGCGGCTTGAAACAACACCGTCACCCGGTCGCGAAACAGGCGGCGGCGGAAGCTCCGGGGAGCGCGCGCGTCCCGCGTGTCGCGCCCGGCGCCCCGCCGGACGCGGGCCGGCGGAGCGGAAGCGGCAGTCTGGCACCCGGCCCGGAAGGTTTGGGCGGGACGCCCGAACCGGCGCGCGGGACGCCCGCGCTCCCCGAACCATCCGCCGCCGTCGCCATTCCGCATTCCAGGAAACACACCGTCACCTTCGTCCTCTCCGACGGCGACAACCTGGGCTGGCTGCTCTTCGACTGCCCGGTGAACGACCGCTGGTTCGCCAGCCCCGCGCGCGGCCGGGTGCCGCTCGGCTGGGGCATGGCCCCCGTGCTGGCGGAACTCGCGCCCGGCGTGGTGCAGTGGTATTACGATGCCGCCGCGGCAGCCGCCGCAACTGCAACCGCGGCAGCCGCCGGCGCGGCGGAAATCCCAAATCCCAAAAACCAAATCCCAAAAAAATTCCAAATTTCAAAATCCCAAATTTCAAATCCCGCCGCCGCCGCCGCTCCCGCTCCCGCCGCCGCCGCTGCCGACGCAACCGCCGCCGCCGGCGCGGCGGAAATTCCAAATCCCGAAACCCAAAGCCCGGAAAAATTCCAAGGGCCAAATCCCAAATCCCCGGAGCCGGATTCCAAATCCCAAAATGCCGCGCCGCTTTGCGCCGGCGACTCCCTGGGATTTGGTTCATCGGGATTTGGGATTTGCGAGCGCCGGCGGGCCGGCGACCACTTCGTCGCCGGCCCCTCCGGCAACGGCTACTTTTACCCCAGCCTCATGCCGCCCGGCGCGCTCGCCGCCCACTGCGCGGAGTTGAACCGCCTCATGGGCCTCGCCGACCTGCGCCTCGTCCAGGTCATCGACCACGGCGCCCTCGCGCGCACCGACCTCTGGGACGCCTACCTCTCGCAGCCCAACATCGACGGCCTCATCTATTTCGACTACGCGCCCTACGACAAATACCGCGGCCGCATCGTCTGGGCGCGCGGCAAACCCGTCGTCTCCGCCGCCATGCAGCTCTGGGGGCCGGGCGGCCACGCCTCCACGCCCGCAAAACCCTCGCGCAACTCCCCCGACGCCGTCGCCGCCCGCCTCAACCGCGCCCCGCGCGACCCGTATTCGGAAAACGGATACTCGCTCGTGGTCGTCCACGTCTGGACGCACACCGTCGCCGATGTCGCCGCGCTCGCCGCCCGCCTCGACCCGGACGTCGAGGTCGTCGCGCCCGACGAGTTTTTCCGCCGCGTCCAGGCCAACCTCGCGCCGAAAACAAAAACCGCCGCCGCAGCACCCGCCGCCGCCGTCACCACCGCCACCACCGACGACGACGACGCCACCACCACCGACACAGCGGCGGCGGCGGCGGCTGCGGCTGCGTCCGCCGGCGAACGGGGCGGCGAAATAAATTTCGCCGTCAAAAGCGGTGACAAGTCACCGCACTCCAAAAAAACCGCCGCCGCCGAAGTCCGAGATGGAGTGCGGCGATTCATCGCCGCCTTTGACGGCGGGATTCATCCCGCCGCCCCGCCGCCATTTTTCCCATGAAACACCTCCGCCTCCCTTCCCTCCCGCGCCTCCCGCGCCTCGCGTGCCTCCCGCGCCTCGCGCACACCATCCCCGCCCTCGTCATGACCGCCGCCCTCGCCCCCGCCGCCGCCGGCTCCGCAGCAGTCGCCGCCGCCGCCGCGCAGCCCGCGCCCGTTGAAAAAAACGCCGGCATCGCCGTCTTCGGCGCGACGCCCGCCGGCATCATGGCGGCCGTCTCCGCCGCGCGCGCCGGCGAAAAAGTCATCCTCCTCGAACCCGGCTACCTCGTCGGCGGCATGATGTCCGGCGGCCTCACCAAGACCGACATCGGGCGCCGCGAAACCGTCGGCGGCCTCTCCTTCGAATTCTTCGCCCGCGTGAAAAAATACTACGCCGAAACCTACGGCGCCGGCTCCACCCAGGCGAAGGAATGCAAGGACGGCCTCTTCTTCGAGCCCTCCGTCGCCGACCGCGTCTTCTCCGACATGCTCCGCGAGGCCGGCGTCGCCGTGCTGCGCAAGGAGCGCCTCGCGCCCCTCGCCACCGTCACGGAGAAAAACCGCATCCGCTCCTTCGCCACGAGGCACTACGAGACCGGCGCGGAGACGACCGTGCGCGCCCGCGTGTTCATCGACGCCACCTACGAAGGCGACCTCATGGCCTCGGCCCATGTGCCCTACCGCGTGGGCCGCGAGGCGCGCGCCGAATACCACGAATCCCTCGCCGGGCGCGGCGGCGAACCCGCGCGGTATCGCGGCGCCGGCGACCACCGCGTGCAGTCCTACAACATCCGCTCCACCCTCACCAACCGCGACGACATCCGCGTGCCCGTCCCCCGCCCCCGCATCTACACGCCGGAGCCGCACCGCCATTTCATCGACTACGTCAACAAGCACGGCATCCGCACCTTCGAGGAGCTTTTCCACGACGCGCCGCTCTGGGGCCCCGTCAACGGCAAGAGCGACCCCAACAAGGCCGACTACCCCGGCGCCAACTACGCCTACGCCGAGGCCGACTACGAGATGCGCGCCCTCATCGCCGGGCGCGTCCGCGACTACTGGGCGAGCCTGTGGTGGATGCTGCAAAACGACCCCGCGCTCCCCGACGGCTTCAAGCAAAGCGCGCGCAAATGGGGCCTGCCGAAGGACGAGTTTGTCGAGAGCGGAAACATCACCCCGCAGCTCTACGTGCGCGAGGCGCGCCGGATGCTGGGCCGCCACCTGCTCACGCAGCACGACCTCGAACGCGACCGGTGGAAACCCGACACCATCTGCATGGGCAGCTACAACATCGACTCGCACGACGTCTCCTTCGTGCAGACGCCGGGCGGCCTGGCCAAGGAGGGCTTCCTCATCTCCGGCGTCGATGCCTACGAGATCCCCTACCGCAGCATCACGCCCCTCGCGCCGGACAACCTCCTCGTCACCTGCGCCGTCTCCGCCACGCACATCGCCTACGGCAGCCTGCGCATGGAGCCCGTTTTCATGATGATCGGCCAGGCCGCCGGCCTCGCCGCGCAGATGTCGCACCGCGAAAACATCGCCGTGCAGGATGTATCCATAAAAGAACTGCAGGCCGCGCTCGCCGCCGCCGGCATCCCGCTCAAGGCGCCGTTCCGCCCCGTCGTCGCCATCGTCGGCCCCGCCGGCGGGCGGGCGGTCGCCGGCGAGCCCGTGCAATTCGCCGCGCGCGGCGTCCACGTCCGCTCCCCGCTCCAGTATTACTGGAACTTCGACGGCTCCGGCGAGGTGCAGGGCACCGACCCCGCGCCCGTGTTCACGTTTACCACGCCGAAGCGCTACACCGTCAGCCTGAAGGCCGTCGATGCCGACGGCACGCACTCGCTCGTCGAGCAGCAGACCGTCGTCATCGGCGCCGACACCGGGCCCGACGCCGGCGTGACGGTCGAGGGCGCGAAACTCACCGGGCGCTGGGACCGCGGCTCCTCGCGCACGACGGAGGGCCGGGGCCGCGTGAACCACCACGCGATGGACATCGACAAAAACCCGAAGACCGCGACCTTCGCCGCCACGCTCCCGCGCGCCGGCCGCTACCGCGTGGCCTTCGCCTTCGAGCAGGGCCCGGATCGCGCGACCGCCGTGCCGGTGCGGATCACGCACGCCGGCGGCGCGGACACGGTGCTCGTCAACGAACGCGAACGCGGCACGCCCTTCGCCTTCCGCCCGCTCGGCGAGTTCCGCTTCGAGGCGGGCGCGCCCGCCGAGGTGTTCATCACCACCGAGGGCGCGGACGGCCGCGTCACCATCGACGAAGTCCGCTGGCTGTGGCTCGGAGAGTGAGGGGATTTTCGATTTTTGATTCTCGATTTTCGATTGGGCGCTCCCGCGCCGGACACAAAAAACCGCACGACACCAAACGCACGACACCAAACGCACGACAAATTTTTCCGCCACTTTTCATGTCCGCCAAGACAACAACCTCCCACCCGCGCCCACCCCCCGCCGCCGCCGCTCCCGCCGGAAACACCGCCGCGCCCGCCGCCGCCGCTCCCGCCGCCCGCGGACGGCACAAAGTCCGTCCCTCCAAGGCCGGCGCTCCCGCCACTCGCATCCCTCCCATCCCTCCCATTTCTCCCATATCTCCTATTTCTCCCATCCCTGCCACCACCGCCCCTCCCGCCACCGCCACCGCCGACGCCGCCACCGCCACCCGCGCCGGCGCGGCAGCGCCCCAATCGAAAATCGAAAATCCAAAATCCAGAATCCCGCCAATCCCGCCGGATTCGCCTGAGGCGAATCCGGCGGGATTGGCGAATCTGGTGGACACCCGCCAGGGCTCCGACTCCTCCTTCGCGTTTTCCACCGGCAACACCCTCCCGCTCACCACCATGCCGCACGGCATGATCGGCTGGACGCCGCAGACCGACGAAGGCCGCTGGGTCTTCGACCGCCGCTCGCCGAAAATCCAGGGCTTCCGCGGCACGCACCAGCCCAGCCCGTGGATCGCCGACTACGGCCAGTTCCTCATCATGGTCGCCAGCGACGGCAACCCGCTCGACTCGCCCGCCGTCGCCGAGTCCTATTACTCGCCCGCCGCCACCATCGCGCGACCGCACTACTTCCGCGCCACGCTCGAACGCCACGGCATCATCGCCGAGATGACGCCCACCGCGCGCGGCGCGAGCTTCCGCTTCACCTACACGCGCGGCGCCAACACCTGGCTCGCCTTCAAGCCCGCGCAGGGCGAGGTGATGCGCGTGGACCGCGAACGCCGCCTCGTCATCGGCGTGTCCACCGCGCACCAGGGCGGCGTGCCGGGGAATTTCCGCTGCCACTTCGTCGCCGAAATCGACGCGCCCATCATCGCCGCCGGCCGCTTCGAGGCCTCCACCGCCGCGCCCGGCGCCGGCGCGATGGCCGCCGGCATGTGGCTGCGCCTCAGGCGCCCCGCCGGCGGCGTGGTCACCGTCAGGGTCGCCACCTCGTTCATCGACTCCGGCCAGGCGCTCCTCAACCTCCGCCGCGAACTCGGGCGCGACCCCTTCGACGCCACGCTCGCCGCCGCCGCCGCCGTCTGGGAAAAATGCCTCGGCGTCATCCGGCTCGAAGGCGCCGGCGCGGATCGGCTCCGCACCTTCTACGGCTGCCTCTACCGCACGATGCTCTTCCCCCGCCGGTGGCACGAGCACGACGCCGCCGGGAAACGCATCCACTTCAGCCCCTTCGACGGCCGCACCTACGACGGCCCCTTCTACACCGACTGCGGCTTCTGGGACGTGCACCGCACGCTCCTGCCCCTGCTCTCCCTCATCGCCCCCGCCCTCCTCGGCGACATGATCGAGGGCTGGCTCAACGTTTTCCGCGAAGGCCGCTGGCTCCCCAGCTGGGCCAGCCCCGGCTACCGCGAGTGCATGGTCGGCTCGCACGGCTCCGCCGTCATCGCCGACGCCTGGCTGAAGGGCATCCGCTCCTTCGACCCCGCCGCCGCCCTCGCCGCCATGCTCAAGGACGCCACCGCCGAGCCCCCCACGCCCGCCTACGGGCGCACCGGCGTCACCATGTATCAAAAACTCGGCTACGTCCCCTCCGACCACGCCACGCACTCCGTCGCCCGCACCTGCGACTACGCGCACTGCGACTTCGCCATCGCGCAATTCGCCCGCGCGATCGGCCGCGGCGACGCGGCCGCGCCCCTCCTCGCCCGCGCCTCCAGCTACCGCCGCCTCTACGACGCGAAGACCGGCTTCCTCCGCGGGCGCCTCGCCAACGGCAGATGGCGCGCGCCCTTCTCCGAGTTCGCCTGGTCGAGCGACTACATCGAGGGCGGCCCCTGGCAGCACACCTGGGCCGCGCCGCACGACGCCGCCGGCCTGATCAAGCTCATGGGCGGCGACAAAAAATTCACCGCCCGGCTCGACCGGATGCTCGCGCAGCCGCCGCGCTTCGAGACCGGCCACTACGGTTTTGAAATCCACGAGATGACCGAGATGGCCGCCGCCAGCTTCGGCCAGTATGCGCACTCTAACCAGCCCGTGCACCACGTGCTCTGGCTCTACACCGCCGCCGGCCGCCCCGACCGCACCCAGCACTGGGTGCGCCGCGTCGTGGACGAGCTCTACACCCCCGAACGCTTCCCCGGCGACGAGGACAACGGCGAGATGTCCGCCTGGTATATCCTCGCCACCCTCGGCATTTTTCCGCTCACCGTCGGCCATCCCGCCTACGTGCTCGGCGCGCCGCGCTTCCCCCGCGCCACGCTCGCCCTCCCCGCCGGCCCGCTCGTCATCACCGCCGGGAGCGCGTCCCCCGCCGCCGGCGCGGACGCCGGCCTCCCGCCCTACGTCGCCGGCGTGACCCTCAACGGCCGCCCCCACTGCTCGCTCGAAATCCCGCACGCCGCCCTCGCCGCCGGCGGCGAGCTGGCCTTCACGATGACACCCGACCCGAAACAGGCCGCCGCCCGCGGCAAACTCGCCCGCCCCTTCTCCCTCTCGACGCACATGTGACCCGCCCAACCGCCTTTCCTCCTTCCTCTTTCCTCTTTCTCTTTCTCTTTCTCCCCTCCAATCGCCGCCACCAACGCATGGAGAAAGAGGAAAGAGAAAGAGAAAGAATAAAGAGAAAGAAAAACACCTCCTCCCGCACCATGAAACACCTCGCCCTCCTCGCCCTCCTCCCGCTCCTCCAGCTCCTTGCCGGTGCCGCAGCCGGCCCGGGTGGCACGGGCGACCCGCCCGCCGGCGGCGAGGCCGCCGCTCTTTTTGGAGTGCGGCGAGGTATCGCCGCGTTTGACGGGGCAATGTATTGCCCCGCCGCGGCGCGTAGCGCCGCCTCGTCCGTTGGCCGGGGGTGTCAACCCACGGAAAACAATCGCCCGCAAAACTCGTCGCGCGGCGACGGCTCAACCTCCTCCGTTGGCGGGCAAATAAATTTGCCCGTCCAAAGCGGCGATGAATCGCCGCACTCCAAAAATACCCCCGCCGCGCCGGCCCCCGCGCCGGCCAGCCGGCTCATCCGCAACCTCCGCGCCGGCAGGCCGCAAACCATCGTGACCTTCGGCACCAGCCTTACCAAGGGCAACCGCTGGTTCGCGCCGCTCAAGGAAATCCTCGACCGCGACTTCCCCGGCCAAATCACGCACCGCAACGGCGCCGCCGGCGGCCGCAACTCCGCGTGGGGCCTGCAAGTCCTCGAAACCAACGTCCTCGCGCACAAACCCGACTGCGTCTTCATCGAGTTTGCCATCAACGACTGCGTCCCCCGCATGAAAATCTCCGCCGGCCAGTCGCGCCAAAACATGGCCGCGATGATCGAGCGCATCCGCCGGGCGCTGCCGGATTGCGAAATCATCCTCCAGATCACCAACCCCGTCGTCGGCAAGCCGCCGGGCGACAAAAGCGAGCGGGTTGACCAGCCCGCCTACGAGCAAAACTACCGCGACCTCGCCCGCGAGCACGGCCTGCTCCTCATCGACAACGCCCCCTCCTGGCAGCGCCTCCTCGCCGAAAAAGGCGAGGCCGGCTTCCTCGAACTCGTCCCCGACGGCGTGCACCCCAACGACGCCGGCTGGCGCCGGATCGCCCTCCCCAACATCCTGAAAACACTCTTCTGATTTTCGATTTTCGATTCTCGATTTTCGATTTTCGATTGGGCGCTCCCGCGCCGGACAAACTCCCAAACACACGCAAATCCGAACAGCCGGCCTCCAAAAAAATTTCCAACCCTCCACCGAACCCCCTCCGGCGCGGCAGCGCCCAATCGAAAATCAAGAATCGAAAATCGAAAATCGAAAATCCCCATCATGTCCGCCGTCACGCTCACGAACCTCGTCAAAACCTATCCCGCCGCGAAAGGCGCGGCGATCACGGTCGTCCACGGCATCGACCTGGAGATTCGCGAAGGCGAGTTCATGGTGCTCGTCGGCCCCTCCGGCTGCGGCAAGTCCACCACCCTGCGCATGATTGCCGGCCTGGAGGACATCACCGCCGGCGAAATCACCATCGGCGGACGCATCGTGAACCGCGTCGCGCCGAAGGACCGCGACATCGCGATGGTCTTCCAAAACTACGCGCTCTACCCGCACATGAGCGTGTATGAAAACATGGCCTTCGGCCTGCGGCTGCGCAAACTGCCCAAGGCCGAAATCGACGCCCGCGTGCGCGAAGCCGCCGCCCTACTCGGCCTCGACGCCTGCCTCGACCGCAAGCCCCGCGCCCTCTCCGGCGGCCAGCGCCAGCGCGTCGCCGTGGGCCGCGCCATCGTCCGCAAGCCGAAGGTCTTTCTCTTCGACGAACCCCTCTCCAACCTCGACGCCAAGATGCGCGTCTCCATGCGCGCCGAGATCGCGAAACTCCACGCCCGCCTCGGCGCGACCATGATCTACGTCACGCACGACCAGACCGAGGCCATGACGATGGGCGACCGCATCTGCGTGATGAAGGACGGCCGCATCACGCAAGTCGCCGCCCCGCTCGAACTCTACAACCACCCCGCCGACCTCTTCACCGCCGGCTTCATCGGCAGCCCGCCGATGAATTTCCTCTCCGGCACGCTCGCCGCCGGCGCCGGCGCCGGTGCAGCCGGTGCAGCCGGTGCAGCCGGTGCCGCTGGTGCCGCCGGCGCCGGCATTTATTTCGAGCCCGCCGCCACCCCCGCCGCCGCGCCCTCCTCCGCCGCCGGCTCGAGTGGCACGGGCGGCCCGCCCGTGAGCGGCGAAGCCGCAGCTCTTTTTGGAGTGCGGCGAGTTCTCGCCGCTTTTGACGGGGCAATTTATTCCCCCGCCCCGCCCGCCTCTGGCCTTACGAATCCCTCAGACCTCGCGAATCCCGCCACCCACCCTCCCTCCGCTGGCGGGCAAATAAATTGGCAGACTGTCGGGCTTCGCCCTCGAAACCCCGTCGAAAGCGGTGACAAGTCACCGCACTCCA